>NZ_AWQP01000019.1:0-235742 GCF_000972175.1 Pseudomonas syringae pv. coryli str. NCPPB 4273
GACCTTCGCTCGCCGACTTTTTGTACAGAGCCTAGGTCAGGTCGTCTGTTCCAGCAGCCGGTTGGTGTACATCCGGCACTCGGCCAACAGCGCGAGCAGGTTGGGATCGCGCTGTTTGGATTTGAGAAAAACAATGCCGATGTGTTGCTGCATCCGGTAGCGGCTCTGCAACGGAATCAGGCGCACGCGGTTTTCATAGACCGCGGCGATTCTTCCCGGCAGCAGTGCATAGCCGACGCCGGAGCTGACCATGCTCAGCAGGGTGAAGATGTCATTGACCTGCATCGCCACCTTGGGCTCGAAACCGGCCTGCTGAAACACCCGGATCCCGTCGCGGTGCGTGGCGAAGCCTTGGGTCAGGGTGATGAAGGTCGCTTCGCGCAGGTCGCCCAGGTCCACTTCAGGGTGTTCGGCGAACGGTGAGTCGGTAGGGACGGCGAGAAAGATGTCATCGGAAAACAGCGCCAGGTGCTCGCAGTCCGGGTCATGGGTGCTTTCATCCAGCGACACCAGCATCGCATCGACTTCCATGTTCTTGAGCTTGTAGAGCAGGTCCATGTTCGAGCCCAGAATCAGGTCGATATTCAGCTCGCTGCGGCGGATCTTCAGGCCCATGATCAACTGCGGCACCGTCTTGACCGTCAGCGAATACAACGCCCCCAGCCGAAACCGCGCCGCTGAAAAGCCTGCTGCCTGACGCGTCAGCTCTACCGTGGCCAGCACATCCTGGATCAGTTTCTGTGCTCGTTCTTCCAGCACATACGCGCTTTCCAGCGGCGTCAGGTTGCGTCCCTCGTGCTTGAACAACGGGCAACGCAGCGCGCTTTCCAGCGAGTGAATGGCGCGGTGCACGCTGACGTTACTGGTCTGCAGCTCCTCCGCCGCCCGCGCCAGATTGCCGGTGCGCATGAAGGCCAGGAATATTTCCAGTTTCTTGAGCGTCAGTTCGTCATCGATCTGCATGTCGTGGCGCTTATGGTTGAGGTGCGCTGATTGTGCACAACTCATGCGTCGATAGCTGCTTAAAATATCCGTCACTGACACAGGTGTTGCGGTTTGTTTCAATAACCCGGAGTCTCTGTTTCCAGTGTTTTCGCCATTGAGAGGGGTATTGAGCGGATGTACTACGGAGAAAAATTCAACGCCTGGTCGCACCTGGTTGGCGCCGTACTGGCGGCCGTCGGTGCGATCTGGTTATTGGTCATGGCGTGTCTGCATGGTGATGTCTGGAAAGTGGTCAGCATGGCCATTTATGGTGTGTGTCTGGTGACGCTGTACAGCGTCTCGACGGTCTACCACAGCGTCAAGGGACGCTCGAAATCGATCATGCAGAAGGTCGATCATTTTTCGATCTATCTGATGATTGCCGGCAGCTACACCCCGTTCTGTCTGGTGACATTACGCGGTGCGTGGGGCTGGACCCTGTTCGGAATTGTCTGGGTGCTGGCGCTGATCGGCATCCTGCAAGAGATAAAACCGCGCTCCGAAGCGCGCATCATGTCCATCGTGATCTACGCGGTGATGGGCTGGATCGTGCTAGTGGCCGTCAAGCCACTGCTGGCTGCGCTCGGTGTATCGGGTTTCATCTGGCTGGCCGGAGGCGGCGTGCTGTACACCGTCGGCATCCTGTTCTTCGCCTACGACCAGATCCGCCACTTTCACGGCATCTGGCACCTGTTCGTCATCGGCGGCAGTTTGATGCACTTCGTGGCGATTTGTTTTTATGTGCTGTGAAAGTGGCCAGGTTCAGGCGTCAATGGCTGTGTAAATGCAAATCCTTGTGGGAGCGAGCCGGTGTCTGACTCTGAGCGTGCAGCGCGTTTGAGGACGCATCAAATGATCAAAAATCGCCCCACAGCTGTTGCGCCACGCTGAGCGCGACCACGGGAGCGGTTTCAGTGCGCAGCACGCGCGGGCCGAGGCGTGCGGCGTGGAAGTCGGCGTCTTGCGCCTGGGCGACTTCCGCATCGTTCAGACCGCCTTCCGGACCAATCAGAAAGGCCAGGCTGGCGGGCTTGTCATGGCTGGTCAGGGGTTCGGCCACCGGGTGCAGCACCAGTTTCAGGTCGGCCTCGGTGTGCTTGATCCACTCGGCCAGCGGCATCGGCGCATGAATCACCGGCACCACGGAGCGACCACATTGCTCGCAGGCGCTGATTGCGATCTGCTGCCAGTGCGCCTGACGCTTCTCGGCACGCTCGTCTTTCAGGCGCACCTCGCAGCGTTCGCTGACAATCGGTGTGATTTCGCTGACGCCCAGCTCGGTGGCCTTTTGAATGGCCCAGTCCATCCGCTCGCCGCGCGACAGGCCCTGACCGAGATGAATGCGCAGGCCTGACTCCACCTGGCCCGCGAAGCTTTCAGTGAGCTGCACATGCACGCGCTTCTTGCCGACTTCCAGCAAGGTGCCGCGAAACTCCTGGCCCGACCCGTCGAACAGTTGCAGCGCGTCACCTTCGGTCATGCGCAGCACGCGGCTGATGTAATGCGCCTGGGCCTCAGGCAGTTCATGCTCGCCCAGACTCAGCGGCGTTTCAGTAAAAAAGCGCGACAGTCTCATGGTGTGTCTCGGTTCCAGTGTTCGTTTTGGGATGACGCATTCGCGAGCAAACGAAGGTCGCCCGGACAGGCCCCTGCCAGTGGGAGCGAGCTTGCTCGCGAAGGCGCCAGTCCGGCTGCATTCAGTTCTAGCCCTTAACCCGGATCCCTGAAATCCGGATGAAAGTTCTCGCGCACGGCAACACTGACACTGCTGCGTGTCGCGATATCAATACCTTCGCTGGCCACCTCGGCGAGGAAGTCGATCTGCTCCGGCGTGATCACATACGGCGGCAGGAAATACACCACACTGCCCAGTGGCCGCAGCAGTGCGCCACGCTCCAGTGCGTGCTGGAAGACTTTCATGCCGCGGCGTTCCTGCCACGGGTAGGCGGTCTTGGTGGCCTTGTCCTGAACCATTTCAATGGCGATGGCCATGCCGGTCTGACGCACTTCCGCGACGTGCGGATGATCGACCAGATGCGCAGTGGCCGTCGCCATGCGTTGCGCCAGGGCCTTATTGTTCTCGATGACGTTGTCCTGCTCGAAGATATCCAGGGTCGCCAGCGCCGCCGCACAGGCCAGCGGGTTGCCGGTGTAACTGTGCGAGTGCAGAAACGCACGCAGGGTCGGGTAGTCGTCGTAGAACGCGTCGTACACATCATCGGTGGTCAGGCAGGCGGCCAGCGGCAGGTAGCCACCGGTCAGCGCCTTGGACAGGCACAGGAAGTCCGGACGAATGCCGGCCTGTTCGCAGGCGAACATGGTTCCGGTACGGCCGAAACCGACGGCGATTTCATCGTGGATCAGGTGCACGCCATAGCGGTCGCAGGCGTCGCGCAGCAGCTTGAGGTAGATCGGGTGATACATGCGCATGCCGCCCGCGCCCTGGATCAGCGGTTCGACGATCACTGCCGCGACGCTGGCGTGGTGCTCGGAGAGGGTCTGCTCCATGGCGGCGAACATGTTGCGCGAATGCTCTTCCCAGCTCATGCCGTCCGGGCGGTGGTAGCAATCGGGGCTCGGCACCTTGATGGTGTCGAGCAGCAGCGCCTTGTAGGTTTCGGTGAACAGCGGCACGTCACCGACCGACATCGCCGCCATGGTCTCGCCGTGGTAGCTGTTGGTCAGGGTGACGAAGCGTTTCTTGTCCGGCTGGCCGCGATTGAGCCAGTAGTGAAAGCTCATTTTCAGCGCGACTTCGATGCACGATGAGCCGTTATCGGCGTAGAAGCAGCGGGTCAGGCCGTCAGGCGTGAGTTTGACCAGCCGTTCGGACAGCTCGATCACCGGCTGATGGCTGAAACCGGCGAGGATCACGTGCTCGAGCTGGTCGACCTGGTCCTTGATGCGCTGATTGATGCGCGGGTTGGCGTGTCCGAAAACGTTGACCCACCAGGAGCTGACAGCGTCCAGATAACGCTTGCCCTCGAAGTCTTCAAGCCATACGCCTTCACCACGCTTGATCGGTATCAACGGCAGATTTTCGTGGTCTTTCATCTGGGTGCAGGGGTGCCACAGGACCTTCAGGTCACGCTGCATCCACTGGTCATTGAGGCCCATTTTCAATCTCCGGGTAGCGACTCGCCTGATGCGAGGACGAACAATCGCGCAAGCCTATGCAATGCCCGGCTGCGGAACAACCTTTGATGCAGTTTTAACGGTCGATGGACATTGCTGGCGGCTATTTGATGGCTCGCGTATCCTGCGCAGCGAGTCGATGTGTCGGGCTGACTTGCCCTATCTTCCCTATGTTTTCTGGAGTTCGCCGAATGCTTTCTGGTTGGCTGCGCGCCTGTGCGCTGATAGTGGCAGGGTTGGTCAGCGTTTCGACGCTCGCCGATGAAAAACAACGAACCGCCATTGTCGTCGGTGGTGGTCTGGCAGGTTTGACTGCTGCCTATGAACTGCAGGCCAAAGGCTGGCAGGTGACGGTGCTGGAAGCCAAACCGAGCCTGGGCGGACGCTCCGGTCTGGCGACCAGCGAGTGGATCGGCAACACCAAGGCTCAGCCTGTGCTGAACCGCTACCTGGACAGCTTCAAGCTGACGACCGTGCCCGCGCCTGAATTCGTGCGCACGCCCAGCTACCTGATCGACGGCGTGTACTTCACCCAGGCTGACCTGGCCGTCAAACAGCCGGCGACCGCCGAAGCCATCAAGCGCTACAACGACACCCTGGACAACCTCGCGCGTTCGGTTGATGACCCGGAAAACCCGGCGTCCAACAGCACGCTGTTTGCGCTCGACCAGATCAACGTCGCCAACTGGCTGGACCGCCTGAACCTGCCTGTCACGGCGCGTCAGTTGATCAATCAGCAGATCCGTACCCGCTACGACGAGCCTTCGCGCCTGTCGCTGCTGTACCTCGCCCAGCAATCGCGGGTGTATCGCTCGGTCGACGAGCGTGACTTGCGTGCTGCGCGCCTGCCCGGTGGCAGTGCGGTGCTGACCCAGGCGTTCGTCAAGCAACTCAAGACCGTCAAGACCAACTCGCCGGTGACGGCAGTCATTCAAGAGAAGGACAAGGTCACGGTCAAGGCTGGCGCCACCAGCTACACAGCAGACTATGTAGTGATGGCCGTGCCGTTGCGTTCGCTGGGCAAGATCCAGATGACGCCTGCACTGGACGCGCAGCACATGGGCGCGATCAAGAGCACCAACTACGGCTGGCGCGATCAGATCATGCTCAAGTTCAAGACTCCGGTCTGGGACAGCAAGGCGCGCATGTCCGGTGAAGTGTTCAGTAACACCGGTCTGGGCATGTTGTGGGTCGAGCCGGCGCTTAAAGGTGGCGCCAACGTGGTGATCAACCTGTCTGGCGACAACGCGCGCATCATGCAGGCCTTCGGTGACAAGCAGATGGTCGATCAGGTGCTGATCCGTCTGCATGCGTTCTACCCTGAGGCACGCGGTGCGTACACCGGCTATGAAATCCGCCGCTACAGCGTCGATCCGTCCACCGGCGGCTCTTACCTGGCATTCGGTCCCGGCCAGATCAGCAAATACTGGCGCTTGTGGGAACGGCCGATTCTGCGTGTAGCCTTTGCTGGCGAGCACACCGACACCTTGTACCCCGGCACTCTGGAAGGCGCCCTGCGCAGTGGTCAGCGTGCAGCCGGTCAGGTGCAGGATCTGGCCGCTGGCAAGTCGTTCGAACCGGTCAAGGTTGCACCGCCGAAAGCACCGGCCCCTGCTTCGCAGAAGTCCGAAGGTAATTTCTTCAGCAACCTGTTCGGCGGCTCCTCCGACAAGCCGGCTGAACCTGCCAAGCCGCAGGCTGACAAACCAGGTTTCTTCTCGCGCCTGTTCGGTGGCGGTGAACAACCGGCCCCGGCACCTGCTCCGGTAGAGAAAGCTGTAGAGCCTGCTCCAGCGCCTGTACCGGCTGCCGCTCCGGCACCCGTGGTTGCGCCGGCTGTCCAGCCTGCCAAGCCACCGGTAAAAGCCGAGCCAGCGAAGAAGCCGGCGACCAAGGCCGAGCCTGCGAAGAAAGTGCAGAGCAAGGAAGCGGCCAGGAAAGAAGCGGCGAAAAAAGAGGCTGCGAAGAAGGAAGCGGCGAAAAAAGAGGCCGCGAAAAAGGCTCAGAGCAAACCGGCTCCAGCCAAGACCCCCGCGGAAGCAGCGCCTGCAGACGCCAATAACTGACCGTCCGATGGCTGACTGAAAGGGATGCGGTTCATACCGCATCCCTTTTTTTATGCGCGCTCGATTCGTTCTATCCCTGTGGGTAGCCCCTGTCGGGCCTGATCGTGCCGTTCATCGGTATCGAAAGGCCGATGGTCATTGCAAAGTGTTACTGACGGCAAATTATCGGGATGCTGCTGCAGCGCGGACAGCCTGACATCGCTGAACAGAGGTTCAGGTGTTGAGGGAAGCAACAGAATCGAGGTACGAACTGCCCACCAGACCTATCGTATTGTTCGATACGTCCGAGCGAAATTTTGCGCTTTCATTCGATAGATAAAAAGCTAGTCTGGTAACACTTCTGACAAGGTACTGGTAATGCAGCTACGTAATTCATCCTCTCGCTACGGTCTGGTCAGCATGGTGCTGCACTGGGGTGTGGCTGCTGTCGTGTTTGGAATGTTTGCGCTGGGGCTGTGGATGGTCGGGCTGGATTACTACGATACGTGGCGCAAGGCGGGCCCTGATCTGCACAAGAGCATCGGCATCACGCTGTTTGCGGTCATGTTGATCCGCGTGGTCTGGCGTCTGCTCAGTCCGCCACCGCCGCCGTTGACCAGCTACAGCAAGTTGACGCGCATCGGTGCCGCATTCGGCCATCTGTTTTTGTACGTCGCACTGTTTGCCGTCATGTTCGCCGGGTATCTCATTTCCACCGCCGACGGCGTGGGGATTCCGATATTCGGCCTGTTCGATGTGCCCGCGCTGGTTTCGGGCCTTCCTGATCAGGCAGAAACGGCTGGCTGGATTCACCTGTATCTGGCCTGGGTCATCGTGATATTCGCGGGGCTCCATGGTCTTGCTGCATTGAAACACCACTTCATCGATCGCGATGTGACCCTCAAGCGTATGCTGGGTCGTAATTGATTGTTCAACCAAAAACGGGAAGAAAAGCATGTTGAAGAAGTCTCTCGCCGCTCTGGCTCTGGGTACCGCACTGTTGTCTGCTGGCCAGGCCATGGCTGCCGACTACGTTATCGACAAGGAAGGTCAACACGCATTCGTTGACTTCAAGATCAGCCACCTGGGTTACAGCTTCATCTACGGTACCTTCAAGGACTGGAGCGGCACGTTCAGCTTCGACGCTGCCAAGCCTGAAGCCAGCAAAATCAATGTCGATCTGAAAACCGCCAGCCTGTTCACCAACCACGCTGAGCGCGACAAACACATCTCCAGCAAAGACTTCCTGGACGTTGCCAAATACCCTGAGGCCAAATTCGTTTCCACCGCAGTCAAATCGACTGGCGAGAAAACGGCTGACGTCACTGGCGACCTGACCCTGCACGGCGTGACCAAGCCAATCGTGATCAAGGCAACCTTCAACGGCGAAGGCAAGGATCCATGGGGCGGCTACCGTGCCGGCTTCAACGGTACTTCGACGCTGAACCTGAACGACTTCGGCATCAAAGGCCCAGGCCCAACGTCGCAGACGCTGGATCTGGACATCAGCTTCGAAGGCGTACAGAAGAAGTAATTGCACGCTTGATCGACAGAACGCCGACCCTTGGGTCGGCGTTTTTGTTGGTGCTGCCCAGGATCGAACGCGGAGCGTCCAAGGCTGCGCTACTACGCGGAGCGCTTATCTTCATATACAAGCCCTGAAAAGCTCGGAGGACGGCGCTTTCAGGTTTCTGCCCGCAGGGCGTGGGAGCGAACTTGTTCGCGAAAGGGCCTGTATATTCACCGAAAATGCATCGTCTGAGCTGAAGCCTTCGCGAACAAGTTCGCTCCTACGGCCTTCGGCCAGAATCAAAAACAGATTTACGTATACGCAGAGTGCGGGAGCGATCATCTCGCACGACGATCATCGATACAACAAACAAAAACGCCCCGAGCAAGTCGGGGCGTTTTTAGTGTTGCGTGGCTATCAGCTGTCGCGGTTGCGGGTCAGCAGGGCCGGTTTTTCACCGCGTGGACGGCTTGGCAACTGGTCCAGTTGCTCGGCAGACGGGAAGCGGTCGATCTTGGATTCCTTGTGCACGATCTTCGGCTGAGGCTGGCCGTCGCGGGGTGCGCGTGCGACTGGCTCCTGACCTTCACGTGGCAAGGGTTGCTCTTCACGTGCCGGGCGACGGCCACGTGGCTGACCATCGCGCGAGCGGGGTGCCGATGAGCCCGAGCCGTTGCGCTTTGGCGCGCCACTGCCCGAGCCGTTGCGCGCACCACCTGCAGGGCGACCCGGATTGGCCGGGCGAGCAGCGCCGCCAGCGGCCGGTGCGGCTGCGCCAGGCGCGGCAGCAGGGCGACGACCACGGTTCTGGCCTTTGCCCTGATAAGGACTGACGTAGTCAGCGCGGTTGCCGAAGTTGTCTACTTCATCGTCACGGAACTCGTCAGGGGCACGATCGGCTGCCGGACGCGGTGTGGCGGGTTGCGATGCACGCTGTTCGCTGCGAGGCGTGCCCTCACGAGGTTTTTTTTCGCGTGGCTGCCTTGCAGGACGTTCGCCAGTGGCGGAGGCAGCAGCAGGTTTTTCCTTGCCTTTATCCTTGCCCTTGTCGCGACGACCACCGTTGTTCTTGTCGCCATCGCCACGTGCAGGGCGTGCGCCACGCGAGTTGCGAACATCCGGACGCTCACGCACTTCAGGCTTCTCAGCCTCGACTGCAGTGATGTCGAAGCCCATCAGGTCGCCGTCGGCGATCTTCTGCTTGGTCATGCGCTCGATGCTTTTGAGCAGCTTCTCTTCGTCCGGCGCAACCAGCGAAATGGCTTCACCTGAACGACCGGCACGGCCGGTCCGACCGATACGGTGAACGTAGTCTTCGTCGACGTTGGGCAGCTCGAAGTTGACGACATGCGGCAACTGATCGATATCCAGGCCGCGTGCGGCGATATCGGTCGCGACCATGATGCGTACATCACCTGCCTTGAAGTCGGCCAGTGCCTTGGTACGGGCGTTCTGGCTCTTGTTGCCGTGGATGGCGACAGCCGCAAGGCCGTGCTTGTCCAGGTACTCGGCCAGACGGTTGGCGCCGTGCTTGGTGCGGGTGAAGACCAGCACCTGTTCCCAGGCACCGACGGTAATCAGGTGCGCCAGCAGCGAACGCTTGTGGTTGGCTGCCAGGCGGAAAACCCGTTGCTCGATACGCTCGACCGTGGTGTTCGGCGGCGTGACTTCGATGCGCTCGGGGTTGTGCAGCAGCTTGCCAGCCAACGACGTGATGTCATTGGAGAAGGTAGCCGAGAACAGCAGGTTCTGACGCTTGGCCGGCAGCCGCGCGAGGACCTTCTTGACGTCATGCACGAAGCCCATGTCGAGCATCCGGTCTGCTTCATCGAGCACCAGGATTTCGACGTGGGAGAGGTCGACACTGCCTTGACCGGCCAGGTCGAGCAGGCGGCCAGGGCAGGCCACCAGGACGTCCACACCACGGGACATGGCCTGAACCTGAGGGTTCATGCCGACGCCGCCGAAGATGCAGGCGCTGACGAACTTCAGGTCGCGGGCATAGAGCTTGAAGCTCTCGTGCACCTGTGCGGCCAGTTCGCGGGTCGGGGTCAGGACCAGAACGCGTGGTTGACGCGGGCCGTGACGCTGGGATTTGTCCGGAACACCATTGGGAAACAGCCGCTCCAGAATAGGGAGGGCGAAACCACCGGTTTTACCAGTACCGGTCTGTGCCGCAACCATCAGGTCGCGACCTTGCAACACGGCGGGAATGGCCCGCTGTTGCACGGGGGTAGGCTGGGTATAGCCCGCTGCCTCGATGGCGCGGACTAAAGCCTCGGAGAGACCGAGGGAAGCAAAGGACATGAGTAATCCTGTTCTGTTGGAGCTTAAGCTCAAGGGATGTCTTGCCTGGCGCGAATGGCGTGTAAAGACAACGCGATCCCGTCCGGTCCTGCCGGGTCTTCAGTGCATTCCGTGACGTCTGCGCTTGATGAAAATTGCGCTGTTGGCGTGAACGGATGACGATTGCAAGACCGGGCGTCCGGGCGTAAGCCTGGCGGGAAGGCTGGAGTATAACAGAGCGAGCGCAATACGCCGCTTTCCTGCTGCCCAACGGTGTATGAGGCCGCGATCCCCCGGAAACTGCCGGTTGGATCGCGGTGCCGCAGCCGTTTTCAGCGCGGCAGTTGCAGGTTGTTCCACACCGCCAGGCTCGGTTCTGCCTGGTTCAGCGTGTAGAAGTGCAGACCGGGGGCGCCGCCTTGCAGCAGTCGTTCGCACATCTGCGTGATGACTTCTTCGCCGAACGCCTGGATGCTTTGCACGTCATCGCCGTAGGCTTCCAGCTGTTTACGGATCCAGCGCGGGATTTCCGCACCGCAGGCATCCGAGAAGCGCGCCAGCTTGCTGTAGTTGGTGATCGGCATGATGCCCGGCACGATCGGAATGCTGACGCCCATCTTCTCGACACGCTCGACGAAGTTGAAATAGCTGTCGGCGTTGAAGAAGTACTGAGTGATCGCACTGTCGGCGCCGGCATTGGCCTTGTTGACGAAGTGCTTGAGGTCGTCTTCGAAATTGCGCGCTTGCGGATGCATTTCCGGGTAGGCGGCAACTTCGATATGGAAATGGCTGCCGCTTTCCTGGCGAATGAAGCTCACCAGGTCATTGGCGTGACGCAGCTCACCGCTGGCCATGCCCATGCCCGAAGGCAGGTCGCCGCGCAGTGCCACGATGCGTTTGATGCCCGCATCCTTGTACTGCGCCAACAGGTTGCGCAGGTCGTCCTTGCTGTCGCCCACGCAGGACAAATGCGGCGCAGCAGGGACTTTGATCTCGTTTTCCAGCTGTAGCACGGTATTGAGCGTGCGGTCGCGGGTCGAGCCACCGGCACCATAGGTGCAGGAGAAAAAATCGGGGTTGTACGTGGCCAACTGACGAGCGACGGTCAGCAGCTTTTCGTGTCCAGTGTCGGTTTTGGTAGGAAAGAACTCGAAGCTGAAGCGGCGTTCTTGAGACATGGAGCCGATCTCGTCGTAGGAGCGAACGTGTTCGCGAAAAGGTCGGGGCGACCTTCAGATACTGAACATCACCGGCGTAGCGAGCGCTGCCGGTGATGGCTGATGACGCTCGATCCGCTTCTGCGTAAGAAGCGGATCGAACCGGCTCAATCAGTAGCGATAAGCGTCTGGCTTGAACGGACCTTCGACGGTCACGCCGATGTAATCGGCCTGGGTCTTGGTCAGCTTGGTCACAACGCCACCGAAGCCGCGGACCATTTCCAGGGCCACTTCTTCGTCGAGTTTCTTCGGCAGTACTTCAACGGTCAGACGCTCGGCTTTCTTGGCCGGTGCCAGGTCGGCGTACTTCTGCTCGAAGAGGAAGATCTGCGCCAGAACCTGGTTGGCGAACGAGCCATCCATGATGCGGCTTGGGTGGCCAGTGGCGTTGCCCAGGTTTACCAGACGGCCTTCGGCCAGCAGAATCAGGTAGTCGTCGTTCTGTGCGTCGAACGAACCTGGGCCGGTACGATGGATCTTGTGAACCTGTGGCTTCACTTCTTCCCATGCCCAGTTCTTGCGCATGAAAGCGGTGTCGATTTCGTTGTCGAAGTGACCGATGTTGCACACCACAGCACGCTTTTTCAGCGCCTTGAGCATGTTGGAGTCGCAAACGTTGACGTTACCGGTGGTGGTCACGATCAGGTCGATCTTGCCCAGCAGGGCCTTGTCGATGCTCGCTTCGGTGCCGTCGTTTTCACCGTCGATGAACGGCGAAACCAGCTCGAAACCGTCCATGCAGGCCTGCATGGCGCAGATCGGGTCAACTTCGGTCACTTTGACGATCATGCCTTCCTGACGCAGGGACTGGGCCGAGCCCTTGCCCACGTCACCGTAGCCGATCACCAGCGCCTGCTTGCCGGACAGCAAGTGGTCGGTGCCGCGCTTGATGGCGTCGTTCAGGCTGTGACGGCAGCCGTACTTGTTGTCGTTCTTGCTCTTGGTCACCGAGTCGTTGACGTTGATGGCCGGGATTTTCAGCTCGCCCTTGGCCAGCATGTCCAGCAGGCGGTGCACGCCAGTGGTGGTTTCTTCGGTGACACCGTGGATCTTGTCCAGCATCGCCGGGTATTTCTTGTGAATGATCTCGGTCAGGTCGCCGCCGTCGTCGAGGATCATGTTGGCGTCCCATGGCTGGCCATCCTTGAGGATGGTCTGCTCGATGCACCACTCGTACTCTTCTTCGGTTTCGCCTTTCCAGGCGAACACAGGAATGCCGGCAGCAGCGATGGCCGCAGCAGCCTGGTCCTGAGTGGAGAAAATGTTGCACGACGACCAGCGAACTTCGGCACCCAGGGCAACCAGGGTTTCGATCAGTACGGCGGTCTGAATGGTCATGTGGATGCAGCCGAGAATCTTCGCGCCTTTCAGCGGCTGATCACCAGCGTATTTGCGACGCAGACCCATCAGGGCAGGCATTTCGGATTCGGCGATGATGGTTTCGCGGCGGCCCCATGCGGCCAGGGAAATATCAGCAACCTTGTAGTCATTGAATTCTGCGGGCGTCATTACAGCACTCATTGAGAGTCTCCATTCCATAAAAATGCGAATGGGCGCCGTTGTGCGTTTAAGGTTTGCCGGTCGAGGATCGTCCTGGCAAACAACGCCCCATCCGAGCCTGACAGGGAAAACCTGCTGCAGCGCCCCTCGGACAGGTGGCGGGAACGGTATCAAGCGTAGATGACCGTTTTGAAACGTTTGGCAGTATAGCGGTGCTCGCGATTCTTCCCAAGGCTTTCTGTCGGTTTAAAGGCCATCCAATTGCCATCTGTCTGTAATAGGGTCGATGCACAGTCGCTATGATGCAGGCATGGGCGCGGGTCGCCGGCTCTGCCATCATGCAGCTATCCATCGGCCAGACGCTCAGGAGTGACCATGAATTTCCACACCCGCAAGTGGGTAAAGCCCGAAGACCTCAACCCCAACGGCACGTTGTTCGGTGGCAGCCTGCTGCGCTGGATCGATGAAGAGGCGGCGATCTACGCGATCGTTCAACTGGGTAATCAGCGGGTGGTCACCAAGTACATCTCTGAAATCAACTTCGTCAGTGCCTCGCGTCAGGGCGACATCATAGAGCTGGGCATCACCGCCACAGAATTCGGTCGCACCTCGATCACCCTCAAATGCCAGGTGCGCAACAAGATCACCCGCAAGAGCATTCTGACCGTCGACAAGATTGTCTTCGTCAACCTCGACGAAGACGGCCAGCCTGCGCCGCATGGCCGGACTGAAATCCGCTACATCAAGGACCAGTTCGACGAAGAGGACTGACGCTCAGGTCGCTGAACATCGGACGCGGAGCGTCCAGAACAGCATGCCCACGCGGAGCATGGGCACGATAGTGTTCTTGCGTAAACCTGCCGTGCATGGGCACGACAGTTACAGAATGATCGTTCCTCACGCTCCGCGTGGGAATGCCGTTCATGACGCTCCGCGTCATCCATAAAAGCAGGGTTCAGCCCTTGGCTTGTAACGCGCGCAACCACGCCAGACCCGCGCTGGTATCGCCTTTCGGGCGATATTCGCAGCCGATCCAGCCGCTGTAGCCCAGCTCGTCGATGACGTTGAACAGGTGCTCGTAGTTCAGTTCGCCCAGGTCCGGCTCATGGCGATCCGGTACCCCGGCGATCTGGATGTGGCCGATGCCTGCAAAGTCACGACGCAGTTTGCTGGTCAGGTCGCCTTCGACGATCTGGCAGTGGTAGCAGTCGAACTGCACTTTCAGGTTGTCGGCGCCCACCAGCTTGCAGATATCCTGCGCCTGATCCTGACGATTGAGGAAGAAGCCCGGCATGTCGCGGGTGTTGATCGGCTCGATCAGAATCGTGACGCCTGCGCCCTTGGCGTGCTCAGCCGCGAACGCCAGGTTTTCCAGGTAGACCGCCTGATGACGCTCACGCAACCCTTCATTGGGCAGCAGGCCGGCCATGACGTGCACACGGTCATTGCCCAGCACCTGCGCATATTCCAGGGCCCGCTCGATACCGCTGCGAAATTCCGCTTCACGGCCCGGCAGCGTGGCAATGCCTCGCTCGCCTGCCTCCCAGTCGCCCGGCGGGGCATTAAACAGCGCCTGCACCAGACCGTTGTCGCTCAGGCGCTGCTTGAGCTCCTGAGTGCTGTAGGCGTAGGGGAACAGGTACTCGACCGCGCCGAAACCATCGGCAGCGGCTGCGGCAAAGCGCTCAAGAAAATCATGCTGCGGGTACAGCATGCTGAGGTTGGCGGCAAAACGAGGCATGTTAACTCCAGTCTTCAAAAGGTCAGACGAATGGCCAAAGCAGCAGGGTGATCACGAAGCCCAGTGTGCCCAGCAGCGTGACCAGTACGGTCCAGGTGCGCAAGCCGTCGGCGACGTTGAGGCCCGCCAGCTTGGTGAACATCCAGTAACCGGCATCGTTGATGTGCGACATGGCCAGACCGCCACCGCCCATGGCCAGACACAGCAGGGCCAGGTGATTGGCGCTCAGGTCCAGCGTGGCGATCAGCGGGCTGAGAATGCCTGCGGTGGTGACCAGTGCAACGGTGGTCGAGCCCTGAACGGCGCGCAGCAGCAGGGTCAACAGGAAGCCCAGCGCAAGTACCGGCAGACCGGTGTTGCGCAGCGCTTCGGAAACCACGGCACCAATGCCGGTGTCGACCAGCACCTTGCCGAATACGCCACCGGCGCCTGCAATCAGGATCACCATCGCGACACCCGGCAAGGCCGAGCCGATCACATCGGACACCTGGGTACGGCTCCAGCCGCGACGTGAGCCCAGCAGCCAGGCGCACAGCAGGGTATCGATCAGCAGCGCAACCAGAGGCGCGCCCAGCACGGTCAGCACCGCGCGCAGCGTGGACGTTGCTGGCAGCATGGTGGTGGCCAGCGTGCCCATCAGAATCAGCACGATCGGCAGCAGGATCAGCGCGATGATCAGTCCGAAACCCGGTGCGGGCGCGGGCGGCAGCTTGCTTGCCAGGCTGCTGGCGCTCTCTTCGACGCCCATTGTTCGGGTTTCGGTCGCTTCACGCACAGCGGAATAATCGTTGCGCGCCCAGGCTTCCAGATCTTCGTTGGTCACATGCGGGCCATAGACTTCGGCACGGATGTCATCGGTCATCGGGTAAGTCTTGCGGGTCATGCGACCCGCGACGAAGTAGCCGATCATGCACAGCACGGCAACGATCGGAATGCCCAGCATCAGTACCCGGCCCAGGTCCGCGCCCAACTGGCTGGCGGCGGCGACAGCGCCAGGATGCGGCGGCAGAAACGCATGCACGGCGAGCAGTGCGGCGCACATCGGCAGCGCGAAAATCAGCAGCGGCTTGCGTGCCGCCCGTGCGACACCGTAGGCCAGCGGCATGAGAATGATCACGCCGACCTCGAAGAACACCGGAATACCGACCATGAAGCCGGCAACGGTCAGCGCCAGTGGCGTGCGTCTGTTGCCGAAGCGGTTGATCAGGGTCTTGGCCAGCGCTTCGGCCCCGCCGGACAGCTCGATGATGCGCCCGATCATTGCGCCCAGGGCGATGATGATCGCGATATGGCCGAGCGTCTTGCCCATGCCGCCTTCGATGGTGGCAACCAGGTCGGCCGGTTTAACACCGGCGACCAGCGCCACGATAATGCTGACCAGCATCAGGGCGACAAAGGGCTGGAATTTGTACTTGAGCACCAGAAACAACAGCAGTGCGATGCCCGCACCGGCCACGACCATCAACATGAGCGGCGTCATGCCCGTGCACTCCGGTCAATGGCGGTAAAGACTGACAACGAAACAGCGGGGTAGGGGTGAGTCATGCTCTCGATTCCTGTTGTTATTGTTGTTCGACCGGGAGGCGCAATGCGCTCCCCGATCACCGTGTGTTCGTTACCACCTGGCGCCGAACACCTGACGCAGCTCTTCAAGCGCCGCCGGGTCCAGCGGTGCAGGTTTGGGGTTGCTCATCAGCCACAGACGGGCAGTCTCTTCCAGCTCCTCCAGGGCATAGCAGGCCTTGGCTACCGAGCTTTCCCAGACCACCGGACCGAGGCGCTCGAGCATCACGCCGCGCACGCTGTTGGCCAGTTCCGCCACGCGCTCGGCGACTTTCGGCGAGCCCGGACGTTCGTAAGGGATCAAGGGGATATGCCCGACCTTCATGACCTGATACGGCGTCAGTGGCGGCAGAATGTCGTCTTCCTGCCACACTCCGGCCAGGGTCAGGGCGACCAGATGCGTCGAGTGCGTGTGCACCACGCCGCCGACCTGCGGGTTGCGGTCGTAGACTTCGCGGTGCAGGGCCAGGGTCTTGGACGGCTTGCTGCCGGACACCCATTCGCCGGCCAGATTGACCTTGGCGATATCGGCCGGGTCCATGCGGCCCAGGCAGGCGTCGGTGGGGGTAATCAGCCAGCCGTCGTCGAGTCGTGCGCTGATGTTGCCGGCGCTGCCCACCGTATAGCCACGGCCATACAGCAAGCGGCCGACGTCGCAGATTTCCTGACGCAGTGCGTTTTCATCGATCATCAGGCAGCCCCCGCCAGTTGCTTGAGCGCCTTGGCGAAGAAGTCGCGCGCACCGAAGTTGCCGGATTTGAGGGCCAGGGCCAGCGGTTGTGCGCCGCTGCTCACCGTGGCCGGAACGCCCGGGTCGATCTGTGCGCCGATCTGCAGCAACTGCACGCCCAGTGCCTGAACCACGGCACCGGAGGTTTCGCCACCGGCAACCACGAAACGGCGTACGCCTGCGTCCAGCAGCCCTTTGGCGATTTCACCAAGTGCGGCTTCGACCATGGCCCCGGAGCGTTCAACGCCCAGTTCTTTCTGCACGGCTTTGACTTCGTCCGGGGTGCTGGTGGCGTAGATCAATACGGTCTGCCCGGCATCTTTGGCGAAGGCCAGCGCCTGCTCGACCACCGGCTTGCCAGCGGCCAGGTCCAGCGGATTGATGCGCAGCGCAGGGCGATCGGCTTCCAGCCAGGCCGCAACCTGACCATTGGTGGCGACCGATGCGCTACCCGCCAGTACCACTTCGCCGCCACTGATGGCGATCTGTTTGGCGGCATCGATGTCGCGCAGCTTGCCCGCCTTGCGGAAGTTGCCCGGCAGGCCCAGCGCCAGACCCGAGCCACCGGTCAGCAGCGGCAAGTCGGCGCAGGCTTCTCCAAGGGTGTACAAATCCGCATCCGACAGGGCATCGGCGATCGCCATGCTCACACCTTCGGCGCGCAGCTCGGCAATTCTGTTACGCACGCCTTCGACGCCCTGGGCAATGCTGTCGTAGCGCAACAGGCCGACCTTGTGGCGGGTCTGCGCTTGCAGCACACGCACCAGATTGGCGTCGGTCATCGGCGTCAGCGGGTGGTTCTGCATGCCCGATTCGCTGAGCAGCTGGTCCTGCACGAACAGGTGACCACGGAAGATCGTGCGACCGTTTTCCGGGAAGGCCGGGCAGGCGAGGGTGAAATCGCTGCCCAGTTGCTCCAGCAGTGCTTCGCTGACCTGGCCGATGTTGCCCGCGGCAGTGGAATCGAAGGTCGAGCAGTATTTGAAGAAGATCTGCTCGCAGCCGCGTTCGCGCAGCCATTCCAGAGCCGCCAGGGATTCAGCCACCGCGTCGGCGCTGGGCGTGGTACGCGATTTCAGGGCGATGACAATCGCGTCGGCGTCCAGACCGGCAGCCATCTCGGCGCTGGGGATGCCAATGCTCTGTACGGTGCGCATGCCGCCCCGCACCAGCATGTTGGCCAGGTCGGTGGCGCCGGTGAAGTCATCGGCAATGCAGCCCAGCAGCGGGCGAGCGTTATTCAGGCTCATCAGTCGCTCCTCAGGCTTTTTCTGGCTTGGCTTTCGGCAACTCGATGCCCGGGAAGATCTTGATCACGGCCGAGTCATCTTCACGACCGAAGCCGGCGCTGGATGCCTGCATGAACATCTGGTGCGCGGTGGCCGAGAGTGGCAGCGGGAATTTGCTGCTGCGTGCGGTATCCAGCACCAGACCGAGGTCCTTGACGAAGATGTCCACGGCCGACAGCGGCGTGTAATCGGCATTGAGGATGTGCGGCACGCGGTTCTCGAACATCCACGAGTTACCGGCACTGTTGGTGATCACTTCATACAGCGCGTCAGCGTCGACACCTTCGCGCAGGCCCAGAGCCATGGCTTCGGCACTGGCTGCGATGTGTACGCCAGCGAGCAACTGATTGATGATTTTGACTTTCGAACCCAGACCGTGGACGTCGCCCAAGCGATAGACCTTGCCGGCCATGCCGTTGAGGATGGCTTCTGCCTTGGCGTAGGACTCGGTCGGGCCGGAGGTCATCATGGTCATCTGGCCAGCGACAGCCTTGGCGGCACCGCCGGAGATCGGCGCATCGAGGTACAGCAGGTTCTGTGCGGCCAGACGCTCGCCCAGTTCGACGGCGAAAGTGGGCGCGACGGTGGCGCAACCGATGACCAGGCAGCCCGGACGCAGCGCGGCAATGGCGCCGTTTTCGCCAAACAGCACGGTTTCGGTCTGTTCGGCGTTGACCACGACTGTGATGATCACATCGCAGGTAGCGGCCATGCTGGCCGGAGAATCACAGGCAACCCCGCCTTCCTGAGCGAATGCTTCGGTCACACTGGTGCGCACATCACAGGCATGCACGGTGAAGCCGCTACGCAGCAACGAGCGGGCAATGCCCAGACCCATCGCACCCAGGCCGATAACGCCAACGTTTTTGCCAGTCATGCAGTAATCCTCGAAGTCAGTGCCGATGCCTGTGAAGCCGACATTCGGACGTTATTGTTCTGATCTGTGAATCGGATAGTGAATCAATGAGTAAATAATGTGAAGTATTTTTATTTTTCACAAAATTTAACATCGATAGGCTTTTTCCATCGCGCACAAAAAAGCCCCTGTGCGGGGCTTGATTGACAATGACCATGTTCGGCGTGCTGCGCCGCCTTTGACGAATCAGAATTTCGGCACTGGCGCGCTGGTGGCGTTTCTCAGCGAGCCGCTTTCCTGACGCACGACTTCTTTGGGCTTGTACGCGCAATAACCAGGGCGCGGCCCGACTTTCGGGTGGTTGCGGCAGGTGTCCGGGCGCTTGTCATAGATGGTGCACAGGCGGCTCTTGCGGTCCAGGTACAGGCAGTCGTTGTTGCTCATGCGCTGCAAGGTGAAGATCTCGGACTTCTGGTTGTAGCGCTCGACGATGCCTTCTTTCTGAAGACGCTTGGCGATGTTCTTCGCCGGGTCGCCGCGTTCGAACTCATCGACGATGCCGATGCGGATCAGGTCCTTGATCTTCACTTCGACCGGCAACGTGCAGCAACTGGACACGCAGCCCCCGCACATGTGGCTGGAGTATTTGGCCCAGGTGTCGATGCGATCGAGTTCTGCGGCGGCGATCAAGGTGGGTTTCATTTCAGGTCAGGCTTCCGGGTGTATCGGGGCGCGCGATCATACCGGTCCGCAGCGATTTGCAGAAATCAAAAATTGCCGAGGCGACTGTCGGTCAGGTGTGGGCAGGCAGTCGGCTGCAGAGTCCGCGCCTGCCGAGCGCAGTCGGTCAGCAGGCGCGGTGTCTCAGAGGGGACTCAGGACTTGAGCTTGTCGTCGGCCCTGAACATGCTGCGGATGCCACGAACGGCCTGGCGGATGCGGTCCTGATTCTCGATCAGGGCGAAGCGCACGTGATCGTCGCCGTACTCGCCGAAACCGATGCCCGGCGAGACACAGACCTTGGCTTCGGCCAGCAGCTTCTTGGCGAACTCCAGCGAACCCAGGTGCGCGTAAGCCTGGGGGATCTTCGCCCAGACGTACATCGAAGCCTTGGGGTTCTCGACCATCCAGCCCAGCTCGTGCAAGCCCTTGACCAGCACATTGCGGCGCTGGCGATACTGCTCGGCAATGTCGAGCACGCATTGCTGGTCGCCTTCCAGCGCGGCAATCGCCGCCACCTGCAGTGGCGTGAAGGTACCGTAGTCGTGGTAACTCTTGATCCGCGCCAGCGCATTCACCAGTTCGGGGTTGCCGACCATGAAGCCAATCCGCCAGCCTGCCATGTTGTAGCTCTTGGACAGGGTGAAGAACTCGACGGCAATGTCCTTGGCACCCGGCACCTGCATGATCGACGGGGCTTTCCAGCCATCGTAGACGATGTCGGCGTACGCCAGGTCATGCACCACCAGCACGTCGTACTGTTTGGCCAGGGCCACCACGCGCTCGAAGAAATCCAGCTCCACACATTGCGCAGTCGGGTTGGACGGGAAGCCCAGAATCATCATCTTCGGCTTGGGAATCGAGCCGCGAATGGCTTTTTCCAGTTCGTCGAAGAAGTCCACGCCCGGCACCAGCGGTACCGATCGCACCTGGGCGCCGGCAATCACGGCACCGTAGATGTGGATCGGGTAACTGGGGTTGGGCACCAGCACCGTGTCGCCCTGATCCAGCGTGGCGAGCATCAGGTGGGCCAGGCCTTCCTTGGAACCAATGGTCACGATCGCTTCGCTTTCAGGGTCGATGTCGATCTCGTAGCGCTTCTTGTACCAGTTGGAAATCGCCCGACGCAGGCGCGGAATGCCGCGCGAGGTGGAGTAGCCGTGGGTGTCTTCGCGCTGGGCGACGGTGATCAGTTTTTCGACAATGTGCGGCGGTGTGGCCCCGTCGGGGTTGCCCATGCTCAGGTCGATAATGTCCTCACCGCGACGACGAGCAGCCATTTTCAGCTCGGCGGTGATGTTGAACACGTAAGGGGGGAGTCGATCGATGCGCGCAAAGCGGCGCGGCGAACCTTGGTCTGCCATGAGTATCTCGCGTACGTAAGCGCCCGGAACCGTCCGAGCGACGTGGCCACATGAGGCGGCCTGCCGAGGAAGATAGATGGGCTGATAGCCTTTTGTCCATCGGGATTTGCAACGCCGTGCCAAGACCGATATTCGGACCCCACCAAACCACCCGGCGGTGTAGAATCGGCGCTATTCATCGCCAGTCATCCCCGGCGGGTTTATGAGCTCAGGCCGAGTACACGGTGATCCCGTGGTGTTCGGTTTCTTCGCTGCCTGCGGTCACTGCCGCTCGTCCGCGACGTCAATAGAAGCTCACTCCCTTCCTGATCAGCCTTATTTTTGCCGGAGTGCTCCAATGCCTGATTACCGCTCGAAAACCTCTACCCACGGCCGCAACATGGCCGGCGCCCGTGCCCTGTGGCGCGCCACGGGCATGAAGGACGAAGACTTCAAGAAACCGATCATCGCCATCGCCAACTCCTTCACCCAGTTCGTGCCAGGCCACGTCCACCTAAAGGACATGGGCCAGCTGGTCGCGCGTGAAGTCGAACGCGCCGGTGGCGTGGCCAAGGAATTCAACACCATTGCGGTCGACGACGGCATCGCCATGGGCCACGACGGCATGCTCTATTCGCTGCCGAGCCGCGAGATCATTGCCGACTCGGTCGAATACATGGTCAACGCGCATTGTGCCGATGCCATCGTGTGCATTTCCAACTGCGACAAGATCACCCCGGGCATGCTGATGGCGTCGTTGCGCCTGAACATTCCGGTGATCTTCGTCTCCGGTGGTCCGATGGAAGCGGGCAAGACCAAACTGGCCAGCCACGGCCTGGATCTGGTCGATGCGATGGTCATCGCCGCCGATTCTACCGCCAGTGACGAAAAAGTCGCCGAGTACGAGCGCAGCGCCTGTCCGACCTGCGGGTCGTGTTCCGGCATGTTCACCGCCAACTCGATGAACTGCCTGACCGAAGCACTGGGCCTGGCCCTGCCAGGCAACGGTTCCGCACTCGCCACCCACAGCGACCGCGAGCAACTGTTCCTGCAGGCCGGCCGCACCATCGTTGACCTGTGCCGTCAGTACTACAAGGAAAACGATGACTCGGTGTTGCCGCGCAACATCGCCAACTTCAAGGCGTTCGAGAACGCCATGACGCTGGACATCGCCATGGGCGGTTCGACCAACACCATCCTGCACTTGCTAGCGGCGGCTCAGGAAGCCGAGATCGACTTCGACCTGCGCCACATTGATCATCTGTCGCGCAAGGTGCCGCAGCTGTGCAAGGTCGCGCCGAACATCCAGAAGTACCACATGGAAGACGTGCACCGCGCGGGCGGGATCTTCAGCATCCTCGGCGAGCTGGCCCGTGGCGGTCTGCTGCACACCGACCTGCCGACCGTACACAGCAAGACCCTGGCCGAAGGCATCGCCAAATGGGACATCACCCAGACGGACGACGATGCCGTGCACACCTTCTTCAAGGCAGGCCCGGCGGGCATCCCGACGCAGACCGCGTTCAGCCAGTCGACCCGCTGGGAAAGCCTGGATGACGACCGTGAAAACGGCTGCATCCGCAGTGTCGAGCACGCCTATTCACAAGAAGGTGGCCTGGCCGTGCTGTACGGCAACATCGCACTGGACGGCTGCGTGGTGAAAACCGCTGGTGTCGACGAGTCGATCCACGTCTTCGAAGGCAACGCGAAGATCTTCGAAAGCCAGGACAGCGCGGTGCGCGGGATTCTCGCTGACGAAGTCAAAGCGGGCGACATTGTCATCATCCGCTACGAAGGCCCGAAAGGCGGTCCGGGCATGCAGGAAATGCTCTACCCGACGTCCTACTTGAAGTCCAAGGGGCTGGGCAAGGATTGCGCGCTGCTGACTGACGGCCGCTTCTCGGGCGGTACGTCCGGCCTGTCCATTGGTCACGCCTCACCGGAAGCTGCGGCAGGCGGAGCGATCGGTCTGGTGCGCGACGGTGACAAGGTGCTGATCGACATCCCTAACCGCTCGATCAACCTGCTGATTGACGATGCCGAAATGGCCGAGCGTCGCGCCGAACAGGACAAGAAAGGCTGGAAGCCTGTCGAGTCGCGTCCACGCAAAGTGACCACCGCCCTCAAGGCCTACGCCCTGCTGGCGACCAGCGCCGACAAGGGCGCGGTGCGTGACAAGGCGTTGCTGGACAAGCTGGTGCCTTGATCCGCATCGGCAACACTAAAAAGCCCGGCAGAGATGCCGGGCTTTTTGCTGTGTTTGAAAAGCTGCACTCACTTGCGGTCGGCAATCACCCCGATCAGCACCAGCACCACCAGCAGCACCGGTGCCAGGCTGTAGTTGTTGAACTGGCTGAGGCCGCGTACCACCCACGGCGTGGCGTAGATCAGCGCTGCGCCACTGCCGACTGCGCACAGCAGGGCGATGAGCGGGATGCGCAGGGCGCCGGTCATGCCGCTGATTCGCTGTTCCAGCCAGCCTTTGATGTCCGAGCCGAACAGCACCAGCAGGCAGCCCACCAGCGCGAGCGCGATTTCCGAGAGATTGCTGCGGCTCCAGCGCGAGACGGTGGCGAGCAAATCGAGTACGAAATCCATGCAGGGTCCTTAGATCAGAAAGTATTGCAGCAGGTCGTTGAGGAACAGCTGGCCTTGTGGCGTGGCGATCAGGCGTGTCGGGTCCTGGTGCAGCAACCCCTTTTTTTCAGCCTGTCGACGCGCCTCGGCCAGCGAATCGAGGCTTAGACCGGTTCTTTCGCGAAATAACGCAGCGTCCACACCATTTGTCAGTCGCAGTGCGTTCATCAGGAATTCGAACGGCAATTCGTCCAGCGGCAACAGCTTGGAACCGGCCTGAAACGGCTTGTCCGGGTTCAGGTAATCCTTGGGCAGCCGGGTTTTCCAGGTGCGCATGATGCGCCCGTCCGGGTGGCTCAGCTTGCCGTGTGCGCCTGCGCCGATGCCGATGAAATCACCGAACGCCCAATAGTTGAGGTTATGCCGCGCCGGTTTCCCGGGCTGTGCATAAGCTGACACTTCGTATTGCGCGTAGCCATGAGTGGCCAGCAACTGCTGTCCGGTTTCCTGAATGTCCCAGAGAATGTCGTCTTCGGGCAGCACCGGTGGCTGATTCCAGAATACCGTGTTGGGCTCCAGGGTCAGTTGATACCAGGACAGGTGGGTCGGTGCGAGGGCAATGGCCTGGCGCAGATCCGCCAGCGCTTCGTCCTGGGATTGATCCGGCAGGCCGTGCATCAGGTCCAGATTGAAGTTGTCGAAACCGGCCTGGCGCGCCATGTCGGCGGCACGAATCGCTTCGTCGCCGTTGTGAATGCGGCCCAGCGCCTTGAGTTTGGACTCTTCGAAGCTCTGGATGCCGATCGACAGTCGATTGATGCCCAAGCCGCGATAGGCGCTGAACTTGGCCTGTTCGAAGGTGCCGGGGTTGGCTTCCAGGGTGATCTCGATGTCGCTGGCAAAGCGGATGCGCTGTTCGACGCCTTTTAGCAGGCGCCCCAGCGCATCGGCGCTGAACAGGCTTGGCGTACCGCCACCAAAGAAGATCGATTGCAGCTCGCGGCCATAGACGTGCGGCAGGTCAAGGTCAAGGTCGGCGAGCAGGGCGTCGACGTATTCCTGTTCCGGCAGCACCGGGCTGGCGGTGTGCGAGTTGAAGTCGCAGTACGGGCATTTGCGCACGCACCACGGAATATGGATGTACAGCGCCAGCGGCGGCAGGTGCGGCAGTGCAGGGCGCGGGCTCTCTGACGAGAAGCCGCTCTCGCCGAGAAACAGCGGCTGCGCAGGCGAATCGTGGGTCATTGCAGACCCAGGCGTTGCCGCAACAGGACCATCGCGCGGGCGCGGTGGCTGAGCTGGTTTTTCTCGGTCGGGCCCAGTTCGGCGCTCGAGCAGTTGCGCTCCGGCACCCAGAACAGCGGGTCATAGCCGAAGCCGTGTTCACCGCTGGCGGCATGCAGAATGCGCCCGTGCCACAGCCCTTCACAGAGGATCGGCAATGGGTCGTCGGCGTGGCGTACCAGCGCCAACACGCAGACGAACTGCGCACCACGCTGGTCGTCCGGCACGTCTTTCAGCGCCTCCAGCAGCTTGGCGTTGTTGGCAGCATCGCCCTGGCCGTCGGCGTAGCGGGCGGAATAGATACCCGGCGCACCGCCGAGAAAGTCCACTGCCAGCCCCGAGTCGTCGGCCAGCGCAGGCAGGCCGGACAGGCGCGCGGCGTTGCGTGCCTTGAGGATTGCATTCTCGACGAATGACAGGCCGGTTTCTTCCGGCTCAATCAGGCTGAATTCGCTGACCGAGCGCAGCGTTACGCTGCCGCCGAGCATGGCCTGGAGTTCCTTGAGCTTGCCGCCATTGTGGCTGGCCAGTACGAGTTGTGTGAGGTTCATGGTTGGCCTGTCGTGATGCATGAAAACGGTCGATTAAACGGCAATCCTGTGGTCCGTCAACCCGGGGCTGGTGACGCGGTAGATACCGATCTCGCCGAGCAGATTGGGCCAGAGCTTGCTGGCCCAGCCATGACGGTGCTGCTGATCGACCGCCAGCCTGTCGAGCACCTGCGCGTCGCGCTCGCGGCACAGCTCTTCGAAGTCGCCGAAGGTGCAGAAGTGAATGTTCGGCGTGTTGTACCAGGTATACGGCAGGAATTCGGATACCGGCATGCGGCCTTTGCTAGCCAGGTACCAGCGGCAGCGCCAGTGGCCGAAATTCGGGAAGGTGATGATGCACTGGCGACCCACGCGCAGCATCTCGTCGAGGATTCGGTCAGGGTAATGCACCGCTTGCAGGGCCTGGGTCATGACCACGACGTCGAAGCTGTTGCTGGCGAAGTTGCCCAGCCCCTTGTCGAGGTCCTGCTCGATGACGTTGATGCCCTTGGCGACGCACTCGGCAATGTTGGCCGCGTCGTTTTCCAGTCCGTAGCCGGTGACCTGCTTGTGGTCACGCAGCCAGGTCAGCAATTCGCCGTCACCGCAGCCCAGGTCGAGCACGCGGCTGCCCGCGGGAATCCATTCCTGAATGATTTCCAGATCGGCTCTCATGGCGTCCTCACAACGAAATTCGGTTCATGTAATTGCCGAAAGCCTGCAAGTAGCGCGGAATCGGGATCAGAAAAGCGTCGTGGCCCTGCGGTGCGTCGATTTCCAGGTAGCAGACGTCCTTGCGCGCGGCCATCAGCGCGTCCACCAGTTCCCGCGAGCGGGCCGGCGAGAAGCGCCAGTCGGTGGTGAACGACATCACGCAGAATTTGGCGGTGGCGTTGGCGAATGTCTTGGCCAGGTCGTCATTGAAGTTCGCCGCAGGGTCGAAGTAATCCAGCGCCTTGGTCATCAACAGGTAGGTATTGGCGTCGAAACGCCCGGAAAACTCTTCACCCTGATAGCGCAGATAGCTTTCGACCTGGAACTCGACACTGTGGAAGTCGTAGTTGAGTTTTTCGCTCTTCAGGCCACGGCCGAATTTCTCGCCCATCGAGTCATCCGACAGGTAGGTGATGTGCCCGACCATCCGCGCCAGCATCAGACCGCGCTTGGGAATCACACCGCGCTCCTGGAACGAGCCACCGTGAAATTCCGGGTCGGTGAGAATGGCCTGGCGGGCCACCTCGTTGAACGCGATGTTCTGCGCCGACAGCTTGGGCGCCGAGGCGATTGCCAGGCAATGGCGCACGCGGTGCGGATAGCTGATGGTCCACTGCAGCGCCTGCATGCCGCCCAGGCTGCCGCCAATCACCGCAGCCCAGGTGTCAATACCGAGCAGGTCGGCCAGCCGGGCCTGGCTGTTGACCCAGTCTTCCACGGTCACCACCGGGAAGTTGGCGCCGAACGGCTTGCCGGTGTCCGGATCAATGCTGCTCGGCCCGGTCGAACCGTTGCAACCGCCCAGATTGTTCAGGCTGACGACGAAGAATTTTTGGGTGTCGATAGGCTTGCCGGGACCGATACAGCTGTCCCACCAACCGGGTTTGCGGTCATCGGCGCTGTGGAAGCCTGCGGCATGGTGATGCCCGGACAGCGCATGACAGATCAGCACGGCATTGCTGCGTGCGGCGTTGAGTTGACCGTAGGTTTCGTAAATCAGGTCATAGGCTGGCAACGAACGACCGCAGGCCAGCGCCAGAGGCTCGCTGAAATGCGCCGTTTGCGGTGTGACCAGTCCGACAGAATCGTGGGGGAATACCGTGGGCATCGACCCTGCTCTCGCGTGAATGAGGCGTAAGTCTAAAGACCGCGGGGTGCAGCGGCAATAAGGGATGTTGTGAGGCGTAAATCAACGGCACGATAGTTAAGGCTGTTGTAGGAGCGAACTTGTTCGCGAAGGCGTTGCTTGGGTCGATATATCCTCTTTGGATGTACCTACCCCTTCGCGAACAAGTTCGCTCCTACGGCCTACGGCCAGAATCAAAAGCGGACTTGTGTGTAACGTCGAGCATTGGAGCGTGGGAACAAGAGTGCTTACATCAACAGCCTCAGCACATCCGGCATGCCGCTCATGGCGGCGAGGTTGTTGATGACCAGCATGTCCAGCAGCTTGAGCACCAGGAATGCGAGGATCGGCGAGATGTCCAGGCCGCCAAGGTTCGGGACGATCTTGCGGAACGGTGCCAGTGCCGGTTCGCAGATCTGGTTGACCAGTTCCGCGCCAGGGTTATGGCTGCCCGGTGCGACCCACGACAGAATCACGCTGATGATCAGGGCAAAGAAGAAGATCTTCAGGAACAGCGCGGTGACGCTGATGATCGACCACAGCAGCAGGTGCAGCGGGTCGCCCGTGGTGCCGAACATCAGCAGCAGGGTCAGGGCCATCAGGATCATCTGCACGATGATCGCCAGCACCAGCGACGACATGTCCAGCCCGAACAGGCTGGGGATGATGCGCCGCAGCGGCTTGAGCAGCGGTTGGGTGGCGCGCACGATGAACTGGCACAGCGGGTTGTAGAAGTTGGCCCGTACCAGTTGCAGGACAAAGCGCAACAGCACGATCAACAGGTAAAGACTGCCAAGCGTCTGCAGGACGTAAATTGCAGCGGTGTTCAATCCGATCATCGATCTGCTCCAGAAAACCCGAAAATTATTTGCCCAGTTGTTCAGCCAGCTCGGCTGCACGATGGTCTGCGGCAGTCAGTGCCGTTTCCACCAGTGCCTCGAAGCCGCCCGCCTGAAATGCCTTGATAGCCGCCTCGGTGGTCCCGCCCGGCGAAGTGACACGACGACGCAGCTCGCCCGCGCCTGCATCACTGCCCGTCGCGATCAAGGCCGAGCCCAGCGCTGTTTGCAGGGTCAGCTTTTTAGCGATGTCCTCCGGCAGACCCAGTTTCACGCCTGCCGCGGTCATCGCTTCCATCATCAGAAAGAAATACGCCGGACCGCTGCCGGACACTGCCGTAACGGCGTCCATGTGTTTTTCCTGCTCGACCCAGACCGCGATGCCGACCGCGGCCAACAACGCCTCGGCCTGCTCACGCTGCTCTGGCGTGACGTTGTCGGTCGCGTACAGCCCGCTGGCACCCTGACGCAGCAGCGAGGGGGTATTGGGCATGCAGCGCACCACCGGCTGCTCGCCCAGCCATTGCGTCAGGCTGGCGCAGGTGATGCCGGCCGCGACCGAAACAATAAGCTGGTGAGGTTCGAGACTGGACTTCAAGGCCTGACAGACGTTTTTCATCATCTGCGGCTTGACCGCCAGTACCACCACGTCGGCGCCTTGGATCGCCTCGGCGTTGTCGGCGAACACCTTGATACCGTGATCGTTGGCGATGCGCTCGCGGGTTTCGGCACCCGGCGCACTGGCACTGATCAGTGCCGCCTCCACGCCCTGGGCGCGCAGGCCGCCGATCAGGCTGGCGGCCATGTTTCCGGCACCGACGAAGGCAATACGGGTCTTGCTCATGAAGGGGTCCTTATGAAGAGGTTATGGCTGACCATAGTCGCGGGCGCCAAAAAGAGCCGTGCCGATGCGCACCCAGGTCGCGCCTTGTGCAATGGCGGCTTCCAGGTCGTGGCTCATGCCCATGGAAAGTGTGTCGAGCGACAGGTTCAACTGCTCCTGCAGCACGCGCACTGCGGCGAAGGATGCGTCCTGCGCCGCAGGATCGTCTGTGGGCTCGGGTATGGCCATCAGGCCGCGCAATCTGAGTCGCGGCAGGGCGATGATGGCAGCGGCCAGCGCAGGCAGGTCCTGAGGCGTGCAGCCCGACTTGCTGGCTTCGCCACTGACGTTCACCTGAATGCAGATGTTCAGCGGTTCAAGCGCTTCGGGGCGTTGCTCGGACAGGCGTTGAGCGATTTTCAGGCGGTCCACGGAATGTACCCAGTCGAAGTTCTCGGCGATAGCTCGCGTCTTGTTCGATTGAATGGGGCCAATGAAGTGCCAGCACAAGGGCAGGTCGCTCAGTTCGAGCTGTTTACCCAGTGCTTCCTGTAGATAATTTTCGCCAAAATCGCGCAAACCTGCGGTGTAAGCTTCACGCAGGTCACTGGCGGGCTTGGTTTTGCTCACCGCCAGCAGGCCGACGGACGTCGGATCGCGCTCAGCGGCAAGCGCTGCGTCGCGAATTCGCTGTTCGAGCGTTGAAATGTTCGCTGCTATCGTAGACATTGATTTGCGCCAGCAGGGCTAAAGTCTGCGGCATTCTATGTGATTGAGGAGCTGTATGGATATTACCGAGCTGCTGGCCTTCAGTGCCAAACAGGGCGCGTCGGACTTGCACCTCTCTGCAGGTCTGCCGCCGATGATCCGCGTCGACGGCGATGTACGGCGTATCAACCTGCCCCCGCTGGACGCGAAGGAGGTCAAGGCGCTGATCTACGACATCATGAACGACAAGCAACGGCAAGACTTCGAAGAGCGTCTGGAAACCGACTTTTCCTTCGAAGTGCCGGGCGTGGCGCGGTTTCGGGTCAACGCCTTCAACCAGAATCGCGGTGCCGGCGCGGTATTCCGGACCATTCCCTCGAAAATCCTGAGCATGGAAGACTTGGGCATGGGCAATGTGTTTCGCAAGATTACCGACGTGGCGCGAGGCCTGATTCTGGTCACCGGTCCGACCGGCTCAGGCAAGTCGACCACCCTGGCGGCGATGATCGACTACCTCAATTGCAACAAGCATCACCATATCCTGACCATCGAGGACCCGATCGAATTCGTCCACGAGTCGAAGAAGTGCCTGGTCAACCAGCGCGAGGTGCACCGCGACACGCTGGGCTTCTCGGAGGCGCTGCGCTCGGCGTTGCGTGAAGACCCGGACGTGATTCTGGTCGGTGAAATGCGTGACCTGGAGACCATCCGCCTGGCGCTGACCGCTGCTGAGACCGGCCATCTGGTATTCGGCACGCTGCACACCACGTCAGCGGCCAAGACCATCGACCGGATCGTCGACGTGTTTCCTGCTCAGGAAAAATCGATGATTCGCTCGATGCTCTCCGAATCGCTGCACGCCGTGGTCTCGCAGGCGTTGCTCAAGAAGGTCGGCGGCGGACGCGTGGCGGCGCACGAAATCATGATGGGCACCCCGGCGATCCGTAACCTGATTCGCGAGGACAAGGTGGCGCAGATGTATTCGTCGATCCAGACGGGCGGCTCGATGGGCATGCAGACGCTGGACATGTGCCTGGCCGATCTGGTGAAGAAGGGGCTGATCACCCGCGAAAGCGCACGCGAACGCGCCAAGGTGCCGGACAACTTCTGATCGCAGGGATACTGCAGGAACGAAAAAGGGGTCTTGAACGCGTTCAAGACCCCTTTTTCAGATGCGGCTTGCAGACCGCGGATTCAGGCCAGTATCAGCGCTGAACCACACGCATTTGCCCTGGTTGCTTGGGCAACACACGCTTGGCGATCTTGTAGTGGCTGTTCCAATACGGTTTGTTCAGCGTATCGACAGTTACGGCCTTGCCACGGCGCGGCGCATGAACGAACTTGTTGTCGCCCAGGTAAATGGCGACGTGGTTGATGTTGCGGCTCTTGATGTTGAAGAACAGCAGATCACCGGGTTTCAGGTCCTTGCGATCCACCGTCTGACCGCGACCCTGGGCCATGGCATTGGAGGTGCGTGGCAGGTCGACCTCACGGACATCCGTGTAGGCGTATTTGACCAGTCCGCTGCAGTCCAGGCCTTTGCCGGGCGTGGTGCCGCCCCAGCGATAAGGCGTGCCCACAGCCTGCAAGGCGCGCTTTACAACGGCGCTGCCTTGCTTGGCGGGGGCGGGAGCCTGCAAGGCCGCGACTTTCTTGGCGTTCTTGCGTGAAAGTGGCTTCTGGACAGCGCTGGTAGCGCCGTACTGAGTTCGGGTGGTGGTGGCTTCCTTGGGTGCATTGCGAGTCGCGAGTGCCGGTGAAGAGTGGCTTTTGGCGGTGTAGCCCGAGAAGCTCGCAGGAAGTTGTTGCTCACGATTGGTGGCGTGGGCGGCCAGAGGCATAAATAGGCAAATGGTTAGCCATGTCTTGAAAAAAGGACGCATTCGGCAGGGCTCATGGTGGTCAGCGCGCAACTTTATAACAGCTTTTTCAAAAAAACTGACCCCATTTGTCGAGCGCATCACAGTGGCATCATTGCGTTTTATGCGACAGACTCTTTCTTTTTTCGGGCTAATCCCTTTAGCGACAAGGGCTTGGCGGCATTAAACCGCCTCATGTGCCATGCGTCGGAATAGGGAAACCAAGTCACAATTTTGTTATGTATTTTTTTCTATCAGCGCAAAGAGGGCAAAAATGAACGCCTATCGTTCAGACACACACAGCAAGGTCATGGGCTACCTGATGTGGATTTTCGGCTTCCTGGGAGCGCATCGCTTCTACTACGGCAAACCGGTTACCGGGACCATCTGGTTCTTCACGTTCGGTCTGTTTGGAATTGGCTGGCTGATCGACCTGTTCCTGATCCCGTCGATGGACCGTGACGCCGACCTGCGATTTACACCCGGCTCCACCGACTACAGCGTGGCGTGGGTGCTGCTGACCTTCCTCGGCCTGTTCGGTGTGCACCGAATGTATCAGGGCAAGTGGATCACCGGGATCATCTACCTGTTCACCGGCGGGCTGTTTCTGGTCGGCATCCTTTATGACTTCTGGACATTGAATGACCAGATCTCGATGAAGAACGCCCGACGCGGGTAAGGCTGGGACGAAGGGCTGACGCAGAGCGCGGCCCGGACACCTATCGTTCCTCACGCTCTGCTTAGGAATGCCTGTCGTGACGCTTCGCGTCACAAATCTGCGCCGCGCCGCATGCCCAAGACTCGACGCAGAACAGCGTCCAGAACGGCATGCCGACGCGGAGCGTCGCACGGTAGTCGAAACCCTTCGCGAACAAGTTCGCTCCCACGGCCTTCGGCCAGAATCAAAAGCGGACTTGTGTATAACGATGAGCGCTCTGTGCGGGAGCGAGAGCCCGGAGCGGGCTCAACGGCTGTAGCTGATCCGTCCATCCACCAGTGTGTAGCGTACCGAGCCCGGCAGACAGTGGCCGATGAAGGGGCAGTTTTCGCCTTTTGACAGCCAGGTCTCGCCTGCAACCGTCGAGGCGGCAGGATCGAACAGGACGATGTCGGCCGGCGCTCCTGCGCTCAGCTTGCCGGCCGGCAGGCGCAGCGCGGCGGCAGGGCCGCTGCTCAGGCGGGCGATCAGGGTCGGCAGGTCCAGCAGGCCGTCATCCACCAGCGTCATGGCCAGCGGCAGCAGCAGTTCGACGCTGCTGATGCCCGGCTCCGTAGCACCAAACGGTGCCAGCTTGGCATCGCGTTCGTGCGGCTGGTGATGGCTGGAAATCGCCTGGATGACACCGCTCTTCACTGCTTCACGCAGGCCATCGCGGTCAGCGCGGGTGCGCAGTGGCGGCTGCACGTGATAGAGGCTGGAGAAGTCGATCAGCGCCTCGTCAGTCAGAATCAACTGATACAGCGCGACATCCGCCGTCACCGGCAGGCCGCGCGCCTGCGCCTGGGCGATCAGCGCCGCGCCACGTGCACTGGTCAGCTGGCTGAAGTGCGCGCGTACACCGCTCTGTTCGACCAGCAACAGGTCGCGAGCCAGCGCCACGGTCTCGGCCGTCTCGGGAATGCCCGCCAGGCCCAGGAAGCTGGCCGTCGGACCATCGTGCGCCAGACCGCCTTCGGCCAGATCACGATCCTGCGAGTTGAAAATCACCGTCAGGTCAAAGGTCGCCGCATATTCCAGCGCCCGGCACAGCGTACGGGTGTTGCTGAAGCTGCTCAGGCCGTTGCCGAAGGCCACGCAGCCTGCGTCGCGCAGGGCGATCAGTTCTGCCAGCTGTTCGCCTTCCAGGCCCTTGCTCAGCGCCCCGATGGGGAACACCTTGCTGAATCCGGCCTCACGGGCGCGATCCAGGATCAGCTCGGCCACTGCCGAGGTGTCGAGCACCGGCTTGGTACGTGGCGGGCAGCACAGGCTGGTCACGCCGCCTGCCACCGCCGCGCGGGTTTCGCTGGCGATGCTGCCCTTGCGACTGTAGCCAGGCTCGCGCAGGGATACGTTGAGGTCGACCAGGCCCGGTGCTGCAACCAGCCCGGTAGCGTCGATGGTCTGGGTGGGCTCGAAACCTGCCGGTGCCGAACCGATGGCGCTGAGTTTGCCTGCTTCGAGGTGCAGGTCAGTGATTTGATCCAGCCCGCTGACCGGGTCGATGACGCGAGCGCCGAGGATGCTGAGCTTCACTGGGCGTTCTCCTGTTCGAATTGGCGTTGTGCGTTCTGTCCGCTCATGGCCATGGACAGCACCGCCATGCGGATCGCGATACCGTAAGTCACTTGATTGAGAATCACCGAATGCGCGCCGTCGGCCACTGCCGATTCGATTTCCACGCCGCGGTTGATCGGGCCGGGGTGCATGACTATCGCATCCGGCTTCGCGGCTTCCAGACGCGCAGTGGTCAGGCCGAACAGGCGATAGAACTCGCCTTCGCTGGGCAGCAGGCCACCGGTCATGCGTTCGCGCTGCAGACGCAGCATGATGACCACGTCCACGTCCTTCAAACCTTCGTTGAGGTCGGTGTAGACCTTGACCCCGTATTGTTCGACGCCCACCGGCAGCAGGGTTTTCGGTCCGATCACGCGGATGTCCGGGCAGCCCAGCGCCTTGAGCGCAAGCATATTGGAGCGTGCCACCCGTGAATGCAGGATGTCACCGACGATGGCCACCGACAGGTTCTCGAAACCGCCCTTGTGACGGCGGATGGTCAGCATGTCGAGCATGCCCTGGGTCGGGTGAGCATGGCGGCCGTCGCCGCCGTTGATGATCGCGACGTCCGGGCAGACGTGCTCGGCAATGAAGTGCGCCGCACCTGAGTCCGCGTGGCGCACGACGAACATGTCGGCGGCCATCGCTTCGAGGTTGCGCAGGGTGTCGAACAGCGTTTCACCCTTGCTGGTGGACGAGGTCGAGACGTTCAGCGTGATCACGTCGGCTGACAGGCGCTGGGCCGCCAGTTCAAACGTGGTGCGGGTGCGCGTGGAGTTCTCGAAGAACACGTTGCACACCGTCTTGCCGCGCAACAACGGGACTTTCTTGACCGCCCGGGCGCCGACTTCGAGGAACGAGTCGGCCGTGTCGAGAATTTCGGTAAGCAGCTCGCGGGGCAAGCCGTCCAGAGACAGGAAATGGCGCAGCTGGCCCAAGTGGTTGAGCTGCAGCGGGCGCTTGGCGTCGAGAGGCGTCATCGCAATGGACTCTTAAAGGGCGGTGGAGAGGTCTTGAAGTTCGAGCGCCAGCGGCTCGGGGCCGGACAGCTTGATGCGTTCATTCGGTGCCAGCGACAGAGTGGCGCCGACCACGTTCGGACGTACCGGCAGTTCACCGGCGTCCAGGTCCAGCAGGCAGACCAGCGTGACACTGGCCGGGCGGCCGTAATCGAACAGTTCGTTGAGTGCGGCGCGGACGGTACGGCCGCTCATCAGCACGTCATCGATCAGCACCAGGTGCTGGCCTTCGATCTCGAACGGCAGTTCAGAAGGGCGCACTTGAGGGTGCAGGCCGTTCTGGCTGAAATCATCGCGATAGAACGAAACGTCCAGCGTGCCCAGCGGAGCGGGGTCGTTCAATGCCTTGAGCAGCGCCTGGGCAACCCAGACACCGCCAGTGCGGATGCCGATGAAACGAGGGTCGCTGATGCCGCGCTTGCTCAGGTGAGCGTTCAGGTCAGTGGCCATCTGACGAATCAGTTCGGCGGGATCGGGCAGGCTCATGGTTGCTCCTTAGAGGCTCGGGCAGCGTCGGTCCGTGGCGCGATGCTCAAGCGATAACGTGGAATCCGGGTATCTCGAAGCGATAAAGGCAGAAAAAGTCACACATTCAACAGTTCGGGGTGCTCATCCAGCCAGCCTTGCAGCAACAGCGCAGCGGCAATGGCGTCCACCGGATTGTCGCGATAGCTGCCTTTCTGGCCGCCGCGCGCCATGCGCTCGCCCTTGGCTTCGAAGGTGGTCAGGCGTTCATCATGGGTGTAGACCGTTACACCAAAGCGTCCGTTGAGCTTGCGCGAAAACTTTTCCGCGCGCGCGCTCATGTCGCTGGGTGTGCCGTCCATGTTCAACGGCAGACCCACCACGATCGCATCAGGTTTCCATTCGTTGATCAGCGCCTGGACCTTGTCCCAGTCCGGCACGCCATTCTGCGCCTTGAGCGTACAGAGTTCACGTGCCTGACCGGTAATCGCCTGGCCGACCGCAACGCCGATCTGTTTGGTGCCGTAATCAATGCCCAGCAGCAGCCGTAAGGCGGCCATCAAGCGTGCCCCGCCTGGGTCGAGATCAGGTTGAGGTTGATGCCCAGGCGTCTGGCGGCAGCATCCAGACGCTGCTCGCTGTCGACATCGAACAGGATGGCCGGGTCGAACGAACAGGTCAGCCAGGCATTGTCGGCCATTTCAGCGTCCAGTTGACCGGCGTCCCAGCCCGCGTAACCCAGGGTGATCACATTTTGATCAGGCCCGTAGCCATCGGCGATGGAGAACAGCACATCCTGAGAGGTCGACAAGGAAATCCCGCCCGGAAGATTGACCGTCGCCTGAAAGTTCTGGCCGCTGGGATGCAGCACAAAGCCGCGATCGGTCTGCACCGGCCCGCCGGTATGAATGACGATGTCCTGGCAGTGTCTCGGTGCCGGAAGTTCCGGTCGCAGTTGTTCGAGCACATCGGCCAGGGTCAGGCTTTGCGGGCGGTTGATCACCAGCCCCATGGCGCCATTGGCGTTGTGCTCGACAATGTAGGTCAAGGTCTGAGCAAAGTTCTCATCGTGCATATGAGGCATGGCGATGAGGAAATGATGCTTGAGATAACTCGGAGAGACTTTTTTCATGAGCCCTAGTTTGGCGTTGCCTTGCCCGGCTGACAACTGACACGTGTGGGTGTCGGGCGTCAGCTGGCAAAAAGTTCAGTTGCTTGACAGCTTGTCTCCGCGTGCAAATTTCCAGGTGCGAATGATCTCCAGTCGATCGATATCCGCCAGATCGCCGGTGAACGGCGCAAAAGGCGCCGCCAGACGCACGATCCGCTGTGCGGCCTGATCCAGCAAAGGCTGTCCTGAAGATTCGAGCACCAGCACTTCATACAACGAGCCGTCCCGATTGATTGACACAAGAAGTCGCAAATTACCGTAGATCTGCTTGCGTCGTGCTTCCTCAGGATAGTTCAGGTTTCCGACCCGCTCGACCTTCTTGCGCCAGTCATCCTTGTACCAGGCACCTTTGTCGCGCATGGTCGATGCCGCATTGAGGCGGTGGATCTTCGGGCGCTTGGCGTAAAGCTGCTGTTCGGTCGACAGTTCGGCTTCCAGGCTGGCAATTTCGTTGCTCAGTTCCGAGCTGTCGAAGGTCGGTGCGGCCTTGGTGGTGGGCTCGGGCTTGACCTCGTCGCGCTTGGCAACGGTTTTCTGCTGGCTGGGCGCGGTGGTCGCGACGGCAGTCTTAGGTGCTTCCTGTTTGACCACCGGCTTGCTGGCCGGGGGCGGCGTGACCTTGTTGACCTTGGTGTCCTGATAGGGCGCCAGCTCAGTGGTCTTGAGCGTTTCGGCCTTGTCCAGAGTGCCGCTGCCCTGCTGATCGTCTTGCGCCAGAAAGTCAGCCTGTTTGGGCTTTTCTTCGCTTTTGAAGGTGGCCAGGGTGATTTCCAGCGTCTGCGAGATCTGCTCCGGCTTTACATAGGTGAAGCCCACGCCAAGGATCACCGCGAGGTGAATCAGCGCCGCGATCATCATGGTAAAGCCCAGGCGATCGGCAGGGCGCACACCGGCGTTGGCGAGTTCCAGGGGGAGGTCGTTGTTGGCCATCGATGTCATTGGCGGTTCAGCATCTCGTCAGCCTGCATGTCAAAATCCGTGTCGTGTTACAGGTGGCGCATGATAACGCAATGTGCCGCGCCGCTCTGCTGCGGATCGGACGAAGGGAATCGATCTGGCGCCGTGGCGCACGGTGTTGTCCGTGGCCAGCGGCGTCAGCGGCTGATCAGCCCTTGCGCGCTTGCAGCTTCTTCTCGATCGCGTCCATCAGCAGGCCACCAATGTTGGTGCCGAAGGCGTTGTCGATTTCGCGGATGCAGGTCGGGCTGGTGACGTTGATTTCGGTCAGGTGCTCACCGATCACGTCGAGGCCTACGAACAGCAGGCCTTTTTCACGCAGGGTCGGGCCGATCTGTTCGGCGATCCAGCGGTCCTTGTCGCTCAACGGACGGGCCTCGCCACGTCCGCCTGCTGCCAGGTTGCCACGCGTTTCGCCGGCTGCCGGGATGCGCGCCAGGCAATACGGGACCGGTTCGCCATCGACCATCAGAATGCGTTTGTCGCCGTCCTTGATGGCCGGCAGGTAACCCTGCGCCATGATTTGCTGCGTGCCGTGGGCGGTCAGGGTTTCGAGGATCACTGACAGGTTCGGATCGCCCGCACGGTGGCGGAAGATCGACGCGCCGCCCATGCCGTCCAGCGGCTTGAGGATCACGTCGCCATGCTGTTCGGCGAATTCACGGATGATGTCCGCGCGGCGGCTGACCAGCGTCGGCGGCGTGCACTGCGGAAACAGCGTGGCGAACAGCTTCTCGTTGCAGTCGCGCAGGCTCTGCGGCTTGTTGACCACCAGTACCCCGGCACGCTCGGCCTGCTCCAGCAGGTAGGTGGCGTAGACGAATTCCATATCGAACGGCGGATCCTTGCGCATCAGGATCACGTCCAGGTCGTCCAGACCTGCGTCGACTTCGGCTTCGAACTCGAACCACTTGGCCGGATCGGCAAACACCTTGAGCGGTTTCATGCGTGCGCGGGCCTGACCAGCGTTCTGATACAAGTCTTTCTGTTCCATATAGAACAGCGACCAGCCGCGTTCCTGGGCGGCAAGCAGCATGGCCAGCGAGCTGTCCTTTTTATAGGAAATGCGCTCAATGGGGTCCATGACAATCCCTAGGCGAACGCTCATGGGCAATATCCTCTGATCGGTAAGGGCCGCAACGGCCGTAAAATTGGCATCAGGGTGGCGCTCCGATTGCTCCCGGTCAAGGGGCAGGCCTGCCGTGATGCGCCAAGGTGCACTTTATGGATTGCGTCTGGAGAGTGTGCTAAAAAGGCTCGGCATCCGGTCTTCGGTCCCAGTCGATCAACGAAGCGATACCGTCAGGCTCCCAGTGCCTCGCAGAATGCGCAAAAATTCGCTGCGGCGATGGAAGAGCAGCTATGGAACAACACGCCTCCGCCCTGAAAGTCATGGTCATCGATGATTCGAAGACCATCCGCCGCACCGCCGAAACACTGCTCAAGAACGCAGGCTGTGAAGTCATCACTGCGATAGACGGTTTCGACGCGCTGGCCAAGATTGCCGATAACCACCCGCGAATCATATTCGTCGATATCATGATGCCGCGTCTGGACGGTTATCAGACCTGCGCGCTGATCAAGAACAATCGGGCATTCAAGTCGACGCCGGTCATCATGCTGTCCTCCAAGGACGGCCTGTTCGACAAGGCCAAGGGGCGGATTGTCGGTTCCGATCAGTTTTTGACCAAGCCTTTCAGCAAGGAAGAACTGCTCAGCGCGATCAAGGCTCATGTGCCGGGCTTCGTTGCAGCAGAACAACACATATCATGACGCCCGCGCCTGATGTCGCGCGCTCGTAATCTGACGGGGAACACCCATGGCTCGAATATTGATCGTCGATGATTCGCCGACTGAAATGTACAAACTCACCGGCATGCTGGAAAAGCACGGTCATGAAGTGCTCAAGGCCGAAAACGGCGCTGATGGCGTGGCCCTGGCCCGTCAGGAAAAGCCCGATGCCGTGCTGATGGACATCGTCATGCCGGGGCTCAACGGCTTTCAGGCCACGCGCCAGCTGACCAAGGATGCCGACACCAGCATGATCCCGGTGATCATGATCACTACCAAGGATCAGGAGACCGACAAGGTCTGGGGCAAACGCCAGGGCGCGCGGGATTACCTGACCAAGCCGGTGGACGAAGAAACCCTGATGAAAACCCTGAATGCGGTGCTGGCCGGCTGATTGCCGGAATCGCCATGGCCGAGCCGCGCACCGCTTTTGAACTGCTTCTGGATATGGATCGACGCTGTCGTTCGCTGGCGGCGGGCCTGCCGCTGCAGGAAGCCCATCAGCAGGACTGGGTCGGCATCGGCTTTCGCATGGGCGAGCAACGCTTTGTCGCGCCGATCGGCGAGATCGCCGAAATCCTTCACGAACCCCATCATGCGGTAATGCCCGGTGTGAAGTTCTGGGTGGCGGGTATCGCCAATCTGCGCGGTCGGTTGCTGCCACTCATGGATCTGTGCGGGTTTTTCGGCCACGAACTGGCGCCGGTGCGCAAACAGCGCCGGGTGCTGGTGGTCGAGCACCATGACGTATTTGCCGGTCTGCTGGTCGATGAAGTGTTCGGCATGCAACGTTTCAGTCAGTTGAGCCTCATACCCCAGACCCCGCAGGACATGGATCAGCGTATGGTGCCGTTCCTGCGCGGGCAATTTATCCGCGAGCAGGCGTGGCAGATATTCAGCCCGTGGGCGCTGGTGCAGTCTGCGGATTTCATGGACCTGGCGTCCTAGCATGTCGGGCCTGGTGTGTTTCACAATTGATCCAGGCGGGGGCCTGATTAATGAGTAGTACAGACCGGTCAAGGGAAGGCGCAAGAAGCCGGACGCAGATTATTCTGCTGTTCGTGGCGCTTATCGTTTTCATCATGTTGCTGTTCGCCAACTTCGCCTACCTCAACACTCAGTCCAACTACGACAAACAGTACATCGGGCATGCCGGTGAGCTGCGCGTCCTGTCGCAACGCATCGCGAAAAACGCCACCGAAGCGGCTGCCGGCAAAACCCAGGCGTTCAAGTTGCTGGCCGATGCGCGAAACGATTTCGACGTGCGCTGGGGCTACCTGAGAAAAGGCGACCCGGCCACCGGCTTGCCTGCGGCTCCTGATCTGATACGCGACGAATTGCGCACCGTGCAACGTGACTGGGAAGGGCTGCGCAAGAGCACCGACGTGATTCTGGCCAGCGAACAAACCGTTCTGTCGCTGCATCAGGTGGCGGCAACGCTGGCCGAAACCATTCCGCAATTGCAGGCCGAATACGAAAAAGTCGTCGAGAACCTCCTGCAAAGCCGTGCCCCTGCCGCACAGGTGGTGGTTGCGCAGCGCCAGGCGCTGCTCGCAGAACGGATTCTCGGCTCGGTCAACACCGTGCTGGCCGGTGATGAAACGGCTGTGCAGGCCGCCGATGCCTTTGGCCGCGACGCCAGTCAGTTCGGGCGTGTGCTCAACGGCATGCTGGAGGGCAACGCCACGCTGCGCATATCCCAGGTCGAGGACCGCGATGCGCGGGCGCGGCTGGCGGAGATCGCCGAACTGTTCGAATTCGTCTCAGGCTCCGTGGACGAGATTCTCGAAACCTCGCCCGAGCTGTATCAGGTGCGCGAGGCCTCGGGCAACATCTTCAACACCTCACAAACCCTGCTGGATGAGACCTCGGTACTCGCCAACAGCCTGGAAAACCTCGCCAAGCGCCGCACCGTGAACACCGTCGGCGGCTATGTGCTGGGCTTGCTGGCACTGGCGTCGATCATCCTCATCGGTCTGGTCATGGTGCGTGAGACCAATCGCCAGTTGCGCGAAACCGCGCAGAAGAGCGAGCGCAACCAGACGGCGATCATGCGTCTGCTGGACGAGATCGAGAACCTCGCCGACGGCGACCTGACGGTCACGGCCTCGGTGACCGAGGACTTCACCGGGGCGATTGCCGACTCCATCAATTACTCCATCGATCAATTGCGCGAGCTGGTGGTAACCATCAACCTGACCGCCGAGCAGGTGGCGGCTGCGGTGACCGAAACCCAGGCGACGGCCATGCAGTTGTCGGCTGCCTCAGAGCATCAGGCGTTGCAGATCAGTGCGGCGTCGACGGCGATCAACGACATGGCGGCGTCCATCGATCAGGTTTCGACCAACGCCTCGGAGTCCTCGGCCGTGGCGGAGCGTTCCGTGACGATTGCCAATAAAGGCAACGAGGTCGTGCAAAACACCATTCATGGCATGGACAACATTCGCGAGCAGATTCAGGACACCTCCAAGCGCATCAAACGTCTGGGCGAGTCATCCCAAGAGATTGGCGACATCGTCAGCCTGATCGACGACATTGCCGACCAGACCAATATTCTGGCCTTGAACGCTGCCATTCAGGCGTCGATGGCCGGTGATGCCGGACGAGGGTTTGCCGTGGTGGCTGACGAAGTACAGCGGCTGGCCGAGCGTTCGTCGTCTGCGACCAAGCAGATCGAAACGCTGGTCCGGGCCATCCAGAACGACACCAACGAGGCGGTTATCTCCATGGAGCAGACCACCAGCGAAGTGGTGCGCGGCGCACGCCTGGCGCAGGACGCCGGGGTGGCGCTGGGGGAAATCGAAGGGGTGTCCAGGGTGCTGGCCGAGCTGATCGAAAGTATCACCGATGCCGCCCACCAACAGGCCGAGTCTGCCGGGCAGATTTCGCAGATCATGACCGTCATTCAGCAGACCACATCGCAGACCACCTCGGGCACCTCGGCCACCGCTGAAAGCATCGGGAATCTGGCGAAGATGGCCAGCGAAATGCGCCGCTCGGTATCGGGCTTTGCCCTGCCGTCATCGAAAAAAGCCGGATGATGTGCCGCTCATGAACAACCTTGATTGGGTAACGGACGGTACTCGTCATGGCTGATCGTCACGATTACGTTGCTCTTGAGTGGCTGAAGGGCGAGATCGCCGAAACGTTGCGCCAGGCCCGTCAGTCGCTGGACCTGTTCATCGAAGACCCGGCCAACGCTGCGGCGATGGCCGAGTGCCTGAACCTGGTGCATCAGGTTCACGGCAGTCTGCAGATGATCGAGTTCTACGGCGCCGCGTTGCTGGCCGAGGAAATCGAGCAACTGGCGCTGGCGGTCCAGCAGAACCGTGTCAGCCATCCGATCGAGTCCGAGCAACTGCTGATCCAGGCCATGAGTCAGTTGCCGGTTTACCTGGAGCGCATTCATTCCGCGCGCCGCGACCTGCCGCTCGTGGTCTTGCCACTGCTCAATGACCTGCGTAGCGCGCGGGGCGAAAGTCTGCTCTCGGAAACCAGCCTGTTCGCCCCGCAGCTGGTCGTCGTGCCGGCGCTTGATGAAGAGGAGCTGGCGCGGCGCAATACCCCGGAATTGCCCAACCTGCTGCGCAAGCTGCGCCAGACCCTGCAGGCGGCGCTGGCCGGCCTGATGCGCGAGCAGGGCGTGCAGACCCAGCTCGGTTACATGGCCAAGGTGTTTGCCCGGCTTGAGCAGTTGTGCGAAGACGCGCCGCTCGGTGCGCTTTGGCGGATCGCCTCGGCCCTGGTTGAAACCATGCTCAACGGCAACTTCACCAACAGCCCGGCGCTGCGCAGCCTGTTGAAGGACGCCGACAAGGAACTCAAGCGGCTGGCCGAGCAGGGCGTCATCGGCATCAATCAGCCCGCCCCCGAAGAGCTGTTGAAAAGCCTGCTGTTCTACATCGCCAAGTCCGACAGCCTGGCGCCGAAGATGCTCGACCTCAAGGACCAGTACGCGCTGGCCGATGCCTTGCCCGGCAACGACGTGGTCAACGAAGAGCGCGCCCGCATGGCCGGTCCGGACCGAGACGCCATGCGTTCGGTGATCGTGGCCTTGTGCGAAGGGCTGGTCAGGGTCAAGGAACGGCTCGACGTGTTCGTGCGCGGCGACCGTCAGCATGTCAGCGAGCTCAACGCGTTGCTGCCGCCGTTGCGGCAGATTGCCGATACCCTGGCGGTTCTGGGTTTCGGCCAGCCGCGCAAGGTGATCATCGATCAGTTGTCTGTGGTCCTCGGTCTGGCGCAGGGGCAGCGCGAGCCTAGCGACGCTGCGCTGATGGATGTCGCGGGTGCCTTGCTCTACGTCGAATCGACCCTTGCCGGCATGGCCGGGAGCCACGAGCAGGTCAGCCGCGAAGAAAGCCGCCTGCCGACCACCGACCTGACGCAGATTCATCAACTGGTGATTCGCGAAGCCCGCACGGTGTTGCAGCAGGCCAAGGACGTGATCCTCGATTACATCGACGGCGAGTGGGACCGACAGCGGCTCGATCCGCTGTGCGCGCTGATCGTGCAGGTTCGGGGTGCGCTGGCCATGATCCCGCTGGCCCGTGCGGCCAGCCTGCTGGCCGCCTGCAACGAATACATTCAGGAACACCTGCTGGTGGACGAAACCCGTCCCACCTGGGTTCAGCTCGATTGCCTGGCCGACACCATCACCGGCATCGAATATTACCTGGAGCGCATGCTCGAAGACCATCAGGCGCCGGGCGACCAGGTGCTGGACATGGCCCAGCAAAGCCTGGCACGGCTGGGCTATACGCCCGCTGCGGACACCCTCGAAGTGCCGTTGCTCGAAGAGATCATCACTCAGGACGAGTTGCTCGAACTGGATGACCGCAAGGCGCTGGTCAGCCCCACGCAAACCATTGCCCAGGTCCTCGCCAGCCCGGTCTCGGCGGTCAACCCGCCCGCCCGTAACGTACCCACCAGCCTGTTGCCGCCCTCGGCCGGGGAAGAGGCGGTGGACGAAGAGTTGCGCGATGTGTTTCTCGAAGAGGCCGACGAGGTGCTCGACGCGCTGCGTGAGTACCTGCCGCGCTGGTTCGCCTCGCTCGGCCGCGACGGCCACTGGGACAGCACGGCGCTGACCGAAGTGCGCCGTGCGTTTCATACCCTCAAGGGCAGCGGCCGGATGGTGCGTGCGCTGATCCTCAGCGAGCTGGCCTGGTCGGTGGAGAACCTGCTCAACCGGGTGCTGGAAGGCGATGTAATGCCGGGCCTCGAAGTCCAGCAACTGATGAGCGAAGTGCAGGCGCTGCTGCCGTCGGTCATCCGCGACTTTGCCGAAGATGCGCAGCGCCAGCGCGACGATGTCGACCTGTTGGCGGCTCGCGCCCATGCGTTGGCCAACGGGCTGGAGCCACCGACGCTGTCGGCCGTGGATGACCCTGCGCCAGGCAAGCCTGTTGCCGACGAACCGCTCGATCCACAGTTGCTGGAGATTTTCCGGCAGGAAGCGCTCGGCCATCTGAACACCCTCGGTCGCTTCCTCGACAACGCCGAACAAGCAGCGTCGCCGGCGATCAGCGACGCGGTGCTGCGTGCGCTGCATACGCTCAAGGGCAGCGCGCACATGGCCGGGGTGCTGCCGATTGCCGAACTGGCCAGCCCGCTCGACCAGTTAGTGCGTGAATACAAGGCCAACCTCATCGATATCGGTTCACCGGAGCTCGTCCTGCTGCGCAGCGCCGAACCGTTGCTGCACAAGGGCCTCGAACAACTGGACAGCACGCCGCTGGCGGATATTCCGGGTGCCGCGCCGCTGATCGAGGCTGCCCTGGCGATGCTCAACGACCGCCTCACCGTGGTGCTGCGCGAGTCGGACAGCGGCCTGCGGATCAAGCGCAACCCCACGCTGCTCGCCGGTTTTCTGGCCGAGGGCATGGACATCGTGCTGGACGCGGAGAACCTGCTGCAGCGCTGGCGGCAGCACCCCGGCGAACGCCAGGAACTGAGCGCGCTGCTCGACGAACTGACCACCCTCGGTCATGGCGCGCACCTGGCCGACCTGCCGCAGGTTGATGAGCTGTGCGAAGCCTTGCTCGACCTCTACGGCGCGGTCGAGGAAAGCAGTCTGGCGGTCAGCGAGCGGTTTTTTGATGTTGCAGAAAATGCTCACGAAGCGCTGATCAACATGCTTGATCAGGTGGCTGCCGGTCAGGATGTCGAGCCACGTCCCGAATGCGTGCGCGCCTTGAACCAGTTGCTGGATCAGGCGCTTGATCCGTCGGCGACCGGGCTGGTCAAGAGCGACGGCCACCGCACCTTGAGCGTTACCGAGCTCAACGCCGCCACCGCGCAGCTGGCCAGCGAGGCCGGGCACACTGAGACTGAAGTTGCCGGGCCGGACGACGAAATCGTCGAGATATTTCTGGAAGAGGCCGTCGATATCCTCGACAGCGCCGGCCAAGCCTTGCAGCGTTGGCTGGCCGATCCGGAAAACCCTGCGCCGCTGGCCTCCTTGCAGCGCGACCTGCACACCCTCAAGGGCGGTGCGCGGATGGCTGAGGTGGCCGAGGTGGGCGATCTGGCCCACGAACTGGAAAACCTCTACGAAGGCTTGATCGACCGGCGCTTCAACCATTCGCCGGCGCTGGCCGAGCTGCTGCACGAGAGCCACGACCATCTGGCGATTATGCTCGAGCAACTGTATCGGCAGGAAGCGCTCAGCGACCCTTCGGCCTTGATCGACGCGCTGCGCAACTGCCGCACGCTCGAGAGCGCCGGACCCGAGGTGCAAGCCTCGCCTGCCGCCAGTGAAGATCTTCCCGAACATGACACCGAGCTGCGTGAAGTCTTCCTCGAGGAAGGTTTCGACATCATGGAAAGCTCGGGCGCGGCATTGGCGCGTTGGCAGGCCGATCCGCACAACATGCTGGAAGTCGAAAACCTGCTGCGCGACCTGCACACCCTCAAGGGCGGCGCGCGGATGGTGGAAATTGCTCCGATAGGCGATCTGGCCCACGAGCTGGAGACGCTTTACGAGGGGCTTTCCGCCGGCAGCCTGCAGCCCGCGCCGTTGATGATGGGGCTGTTGCAGAGCGGTCAGGATGTGCTGGCCGACATGCTCGATGCCGTGCGCAGTGACAAGCCGCTGCCTGACGCGACCTTGCTGATTGAGAGCATTCGCAGACTGGCCACCGACGAGCCGTCGGGCGCTGTGCTGGCTGCGCAGGACCTGGAGGTCCATCCGGAGTCGGTGGTCGCCGTGGCCCCGGTCGCCGAAGGGGAGGCCGAGCGCAGCGGTCCGGAAATGGTCAAGGTGCCTGCCGAGCAACTGGAAGACCTGGTCAACCTGGCCGGCGAAACCTCCATCTTTCGTGGACGTATCGAACAGCAGATTATTGATTCACAGATCGCTCTGGTAGAGATGGAAACCACCATCGAGCGGATGCGCGATCAGTTGCGTCGTCTGGACATGGAAACCCAGGGGCGCATTCTCAGCCGTGAGCAGGTCCAGGCCGAGCGACTGGGCTATGAAGAGTTCGACCCGCTGGAAATGGACCGTCATTCGCAGTTGCAGCAGTTGTCACGCGCGTTGTTCGAATCGGCGTCCGACCTCATGGACCTCAAGGAAACCCTCGGTGCGCGCGCTCGCGACGCGGAAACGCTGCTGTCGCAACAGGCCAGGGTCAACACTCAGCTTCAGGAAGGCCTGATGCGTACGCGCATGGTGCCGTTCGAACGGTTGGTGCCGCGCCTGCGTCGCGTGGTGCGCCAGGTGGCCTCGGAACTGCACAAGAAAGTCCATTTCGAAGTGGGCAACGCCGACGGTGAAATGGACCGCAACGTGCTGGAGCGAATGGTCGCGCCACTGGAGCACATGCTGCGCAACGCCGTCGATCACGGGCTTGAAAGCACCGAAAAACGCATCGCTGTCGGCAAGCCGGAACAGGGCCATATCAGTCTGGAGCTGATGTACGAAGGCGGCGATATGGTCATCGAACTGAGCGATGACGGCTCTGGCGTTGACCTTGCTGCAGTACGTCGCAAGGCCATCAAGCGCGGCATGATCCATCCGGATGCCGATCTGTCCGACCATGAAGTGTTGCCGTTCATCCTGCAGGCGGGGTTTTCCACCAGCGAGATCATCACCCAGATTTCCGGCCGTGGCGTGGGCATGGATGTGGTGCACGCCGAGGTCAAGCAACTGGGCGGTTCGATGGTCATCGACTCGGTACCGGGCCAGGGCACGCGCTTCCGTATCCGTCTGCCGATTTCGGTGTCGGTCAACCGCGCGTTGATGGTCACGTGCGGCGAAGAACAGTATGCGGTACCGCTCAATACCGTCGATGGCATCGTGCGCGTCATGGCCAATGAGCTGGACGGCTATTACCAGACCACCCCGCCGCGCTATCAATATGGCGGGCGCAGTTACGAATTGCGTTATCTGGGCGAGTTGCTGGGCAGCAGTCCGCCCAGGCTGGCCGGGCAATTGCAGCCGCTGCCAGTGTTGCTGGTGCATCTGCAGGATCAGTGGGTGGCGGTGCAGGTCGATGCGCTGGCAGGCTCGCGCGAGATCGTGGTCAAGAGCCTGGGTACGCAGTTCTCCAGGGTGCAGGGCATTTCCGGGGCGACCATTCTGGGTGACGGCCGCGTGGTGCTGATTCTTGATCTGATGGCGCAGATTCGTACCTTGCAGGGCTTGCCTTTCAGAGGGTTGGCACCTGCCTACCACGAAGCCGAGCATGCCAGACCGTTGCTGGTGATGGTGGTGGACGATTCGGTGACGGTGCGTAAAGTTACCAGCCGCTTGCTGGAACGCCACGGCATGCATGTGCTGACCGCCAAGGACGGTGTCGATGCCATGACCCTGTTGCAGGAGCACACGCCTGACATCATGCTGCTCGATATCGAAATGCCGCGCATGGACGGCTTTGAAGTGGCCAGCCAGATCCGCCAGGACGAACAGCTCAAGGACCTGCCTATCATCATGATCACCTCCCGCTCGGGCCAGAAGCATCGCGATCGGGCGATGGCAGTGGGCGTCAACGAGTACCTGAGCAAGCCGTATCAGGAAAACGTGTTGCTGGAGAGCATCGCTTACTGGAGCCAGGTGCATGTCTGAAGGTACGTTCCAGACCAGCCGTCTGACCAGCCTGACTGGCTTGCTGGTGCCGTTGAGTGACCGGCATCTGCTGCTGCCCAATGTCGCGGTCGCCGAGTTGATCGATTACCAGGATTGCAGCGCAGAGCCGGACGCCCCCGAGTGGTATCTGGGGCCGATCAGCTGGCGCGAACTGACCTTGCCGCTGCTCAGCTTCGAAGCCGCCTGCGGAGGCCGCACCCGCGTTGGCGGTCGAGCCCGGATCGTGGTGCTCAACGCGCTGGGCGGACGCAACGACGTCAGGTTCATCGCCCTGCTGACCCAGGGCATCCCGCGTTCGTGCAAGGTCGACAGCCAGTTGAGCTACGTCGACGTCCCGCTAGCCGAACTGGAACTGGCCGCCGTACAGATCGGCGAAACCGTAGCCCGCATTCCCGACCTCGAAGGGCTGGAGCAATGGCTGGTGGATGCAGGGCTGTCATAGTTAAAGAGGACGCGGAGCGTCCAGAACTGCATGCGACGCGGAGCGCTGCACGATAGTGTGATGATCGTTCCTCACTCTCCCGTGGGAATGCCGTGCGTGACGCTCCGCGTCACAACTCTGCGCCGCGCCGCACATTCCGGATAGGACGCGGAGCGTCCAGAACTGCATGCGACGCGGAGCGCCGCACGATAGTTACAGGATTATCGTTCCTCACGCTCCAGCGTGGGAATGCCGTGCGTGACGCTCTGCGTCACAGATCTGTGCCGCGCCGCACATTCCGGATAGGACGCGGAGCGTCCAGAACTGCATGCGACGCGGAGCGCCGCACGATAGTGTGATGATCGTTCCTCACGCTCCAGCGTGGGAATGCCGTGGGTGACGCTCCGCGTCACAGATCTGCGCCGCGCCGCAGATTCAGGATAGGACGCGGAGCGTCCAGAACGGCATGCGACGCGGAGCGCCGCACGATAGTGTGATGATCGTTCCTCACGCTCCCGTGGGAATGCCGTGCGTGACGCTCCGCGTCACAAGTCTGTGCCGCGCCGCACATTCCGGATAGGACGCGGAGCGTCCAGAACTGCATGCGACGCGGAGCGCCGCACGATAGTGTGAGGATCGTTCCTCACGCTCCAGCGTGGGAATGCCGTGCGTGACGCTCCGCGTCACAGATCTGTGCCGCGCCGCACACTCAAGACAGGGCGCGGAGCACGCTGAGCATGGGCACGATAGGGAATCAAAGCCTCACGACGAACAGCTGATTTCCAGGTGCTTGCCCCAGTCCGGCGGGCGTTGGGCGTAGCCTTGCATGCCGGGTTGTTCGCTGAAGGGGGTGCAGAGCACCTGATGCAAGCGGCGGACTTCTTCGTAGTCGCCTTTTTCCGCAGCAGCGATGGCGTTCTGCGCCAGGTAGTTGCGCAGGATGTACAGCGGGTTGACCGCATGCATGCGGGTCTGACGCTCTTGCTCGGTGCCGTTGTCTTCAAGGGCAATACGCGCTTGATACGCGTGCGCCCAGCCATCGAAGCCCTTGATATCGACGAAGTCGTCACGCAACGTGCGCAACGCCTCGGCGGCTGGCTGGTCACCCAGGCGGCGGAAGAACAGGGTGTAATCCACGCCACTGTTCTGCATCAATTTCAGCAATTGGCTGACCAGTTGTTCGTCCTGATCATTCGCAACGGTCAGGCCCAGTCGGCGGCGCATCAGGTCCAGGTAGTGGGCCTGATACAACGGCAGAAACAAACCGATGGCCTCACGCAGCGCTTCCACGCTGATGAACGGGGTCAGCGCCTGTGCCAGCGCGCTGAGGTTCCATTGCGCGATAGGCACCTGATTGCTGAAGGAGTAGCGACCTTCATGATCGGAGTGGTTGCAGATGAAATGCTCATCGAAATCGTCCAGAAACGCGAACGGTCCGAAATCGAAGGTAATGCCCAGAATCGACATGTTGTCGGTGTTCATCACACCATGGCAGAAGCCGTAGGCCTGCCACTTGGCAATCAGCTCGGCGTTGCGCTCGACGATTTCCCGGAACATCGCCAGATACGGCTCCGGCTGCTCCTGACAGTGCGGGTAATGCATCGTCAGCACATGCTCGGCGAGGGTCTTCAACTGCTCTGGCTGCTTGGTGTAGAAAAAGTATTCCAGACTGCCGAAGCGCACATGGCTCTGCGCCAAGCGCAGCACCATGGCGGCATGTTCCTGGGTTTCGCGCCATACCGGCGTGCTGGAGCTGACCACACACCCCGCGCGGCTGCTGGGGATGCCCAGTGCGTGCAGGGCTTCGGAGGCCAGAAACTCGCGGATCGACGAGCGCAGTACGGCGCGCCCGTCACCCATCCGTGAGTACGGTGTCTGGCCCGCGCCTTTCAGGTGCAGATCCCAATGCTCGCCGGCGTCGTTGTACACCTCGCCGAGCAACAGCCCGCGACCGTCGCCCAGGCGCGGGTTGTAGGAGCCGAACTGATGCCCGGAATACACCATCGCCCGAGGCTCTGCTTCGGACCACAGCTTGTGACCGCTGAAGATTTCCGCGAACAACGGCAGATCGGCCTGTTCAGGCGCCAGGTCCAGCAGCGCCAGCGCTGACTGGCTGGCAACCACAAGCTGCGGCGCATCGATGGGTTCAGGCAGCACGGAAGTGGAGAACGCGTCGCCCAGACGGGCAAAGCGGTTGTCGAAAATGAGTTCGTCGAGTGCTTTCAAAACGTATCGCCTCCAGAGGGGGATTTCAGGCTTTCAACGAAGCGGCGGCCTGCCTGGCTCGTCGGGCGTGTTGCAACGGTCAGAACCCGTAGACCGGGTCCCTGGGTGGTAGTTCTGGTGATCGGGCCTGCGCCCGGACTACCGGTTCCGGCTTCGCTCGAAGGCGGCCAGAATCGTCCGTTCCGATTGCACCAGATAATCCTCGAGCATGCGCGTCGCCTCATCGGTCTTGCCCGCGTCCAGGCGCCCGAGTACCGCAGCATTCATGTCCAGATAAGGCGAATGCAGCAGCTCGGGGTTGTTGAGCAGGCCGAAGGCCAGTCGCAACTCTGCCGATATCTGTGCATAAAACGCCACCAGTCGCGGGCTGTCGGACAGCTCGACGATGGCCTTGTGAAACATCATGTTGGCGGTGCCCACGGCAATCCAGTCCTTCGCTTCACGCGCCTGCACGCCGGCCTCGACCGCATTGCGCATGTGCAGCACACCGGGATGCTGTGGATAAGCCTGAGCAATCGCCCCGCATTCGATGAAGCGTCGAATGCGGTAGATATCGATGATCGAAGCCATATCAGGCTCGGCCACGGTGACGCCACGATTGGGTTCGTGGGTCAGCAGTCCTTCCCGGGTCAGCACTCTGAAGGCTTCTCTCAGAGTGTTACGGGAAATATTCAGACTCTCGGCCAGAGCGGCTTCCGAGAGGCGCTGACCGGGTACCAGCTCGCCCTCGACCAGCATTCTGCGAAGCTCAGTGGTGATCGATTCTCCGAGGGTGCGAGGGAGGGCAGAGGCAGCGTCGTTCATAAAGGGTCCAGAGAAAGAAAAGCCAGGTCGATATTCCACGACAGCTCATTGGCTGGCAAGGACGAAGGTCAGCAGATGCTTCATCAGGTAGCACACCTGAGTCCCTGCGTAACAACATGGTGCACATGGTTGATCCATGCTATCTACATTGTTCAACAATATTATCTTTGTGTATCTACAACTTGGCGCGCCTGAATGACCTTTGGCATGGTCGTTGCTCTGGCAGAATACCTCTCATCTCAGGAATGCCGCCGTGACACAGACTGCCAATGAGTTCACCAAGGCGCGCCGCGCCTCTTTGATCGCCGCGATCTTCATGATGGCGACCTCTGCCATCGGTCCTGGCTTTCTGACCCAGACAGCCACGTTTACCGCGACGCTGGGGGCGGCGTTTGCCTTCGGCATCCTGGCTTCGATCCTGATCGACTTCGTGGTGCAACTGAATGTCTGGCGCATCGTCACGCTGACCAGAATGCGCGCGGCCGATCTGGCCAACGCGGCAATCCCGGGCAGCGGTTATCTGCTGGCGGTACTGGTGATCTTCGGCGGCCTGGTGTTCAGTCTGGGTAACATCGCGGGTGCGGGCCTGGGCTTGAATGCGTTGACCGGTGTTGACCCCAAATGGGGTGGCGCCTTGAGCGCGTTGATCGCCATCGCGATTTTCTCATCGCACCGCGCCGGCATCGCCATGGACCGCATCATGATGGTGCTGGGCACCCTGAAGGTCTGCCTGATTCTGTTCGCCGCCTTTGCCTCGCATCCGCCGCTGGGTGAAGCGCTGCGCCAGACCATCTTGCCGGACATGGTCGATTTCGCGGCCATCACCACCATTGTCGGTGGCACGGTCGGCGGCTATATCACTTACGCCGGTGCTCACCGATTGCTGGATCGCGGCACTGTCGGGGTCGAGAACATCGATGTGGTGTCCAAGGCGGCGCTGACCGGTATTCTGGTCACCGGGGTTGTTCGTTACATACTGTTTCTGGCGATCCTCGGCGTGGTCGCCAGCGGCGTCGTCATCGATGTGTCCGGCAAGGGCGCAAACCCTGCGGCCCAGGCGTTCACCGCTGCCGCTGGCAACTTCGGCCTGATCATGTTCGGCCTGGTGCTCTGGGCGGCCGGCATCAGCAGCGTGATCGGCGCGTCCTATACGTCGATGTCGTTCATCACGGTGTTTTCCAAACGCATCACTGAACGCGCGCGCAACCTGGCGACGGTCGGCTTTATTCTGATCACCGTGGTCGTATACGTCATGTGGGGCAAACCACCGGCCGCGCTGCTGGTCTTTGCCGGGGGCTTCAACGGCTTGATCCTGCCGCTGGGCCTGAGCATTTTCATGTACGTCGGCTGGCGCCGGTCCGACATGATGGACGGCTACCACTACCCGCGCTGGCTATTGGTGCTGGGCGTGCTGACCTGCCTGCTGTCGTGGTACATGGCGTTTAAATCGGCGGGAGCCATCTTTGCCTTCATCAATGCAGCCTGATTTCGGAGAATAAAAATGCCTGCGATAGACCTCAACAGTGATCTCGGTGAAAGCTTCGGCGCCTGGAGCATGGGCGACGATGAGGCCATTCTCGATGTGGTCAGCAGCGCCAACGTGGCCTGCGGTTTCCATGCCGGTGACCCGGCCGGGATCCTGCGCACCCTCGAGGCCGCTGCGGCCCGGGGCGTTGCCATCGGCGCGCATGTGGCCTACCCGGACCTGGTAGGGTTCGGCCGCCGCAACATGGACATCCCGAGCGACCAACTGACCGCCGATGTCATTTATCAGATCGGCGCACTGCAGGGCCTGGCCCGCAGCGCCGGGACCAGCGTGAGCTACGTCAAGCCTCACGGCGCGCTGTACAACACCATCGCCGGTGATCAGCGTCAGGCCACGGCGGTCATTCAGGCGCTGTTGCGCATTGATCCCGCGCTGAAACTGGTGTGCCTGGCCAACTCGCCGCTGCTCGACTGGGCACGCGAAGCCGGGCTTTCCTGCGTTGCCGAAGCGTTCGCCGATCGCGCCTATACCGCTGAAGGCACGCTGGTCTCGCGCTCGCGGCCCGGTGCCGTGCTGCACGATGCCGAACTGATCGCCGAGCGCATGCTGCGCCTGGTGCGCGAAGGCGTCATCGAGGCTGAAGATGGCCGCGAAATCAGCCTGCAGGCCGATTCGATCTGCGTGCATGGCGACAGTCCGGGCGCGGTGAACATCGCGCGTATTCTGAAAGACCGTTTGCACGACGCTGGCGTCACTGTCCGCGCATTCAATCGAGGCTGATCATGAACTCACTGCAACTCGCCCGCGAGGCAGCCAGCGCCGCCCGTGCCCGTTATCGCCAGGGATTCGTCGCGCCGACCGCTGGCCAGGCGCCCGGTCTGACCCAGTGCAACATGATCACGCTGCCACGTGAATGGGCGTATGACTTTCTGCTGTTCGCGCAGCGCAACCCGCAAGCCTGCCCGGTACTGGATGTGACCGAGCCCGGCAGCCACACCACGCTGTTGGCCGAGCAGGCTGATCTGCGCACCGACCTGCCCCTGTACCGGGTCTGGCGCGACGGGGAACTGGCCGAAGAACTGAGTGACGTGAGCCACATCTGGGCGCAGCACACTGATCTGGTCAGCTTTCTGATTGGCTGCAGTTTCACCTTCGAAACCGACCTGATGCACGCCGGCATCGATGTGCGCCACATCAGCGAAGGCTGCAATGTGCCGATGTACCGCAGCAACCGCGTCTGCCGCCCGGCCGGGCGCCTGCAGGGCAATATGGTGGTGTCGATGCGCCCGATCGCGGCGGACCGGGTGGCCGAAGCGGCGCGCATCACCGGGCGCTATCCCGGTGTGCACGGCGCGCCAGTACACGTCGGCGAGCCTGGACTGCTCGGCATCAACGACCTGGCGAGCCCTGATTTTGGTGATGCGGTGACGATCAGGCCCGGCGAGATTCCGGTGTTCTGGGCCTGCGGCGTGACCCCGCAGGCAGTGGTCATGGCGTCCCGTGTGCCGTTTGCGATTTCCCACGCGCCCGGCCACATGTTCATTACCGATATTCCGGACAGCTACTACCACGTATAGGAGAGGCTCATGCGTTTCTACCCGGCCAACCTGGATGCACTCCTGGTTGAACTGTCGAATCTGGACGAGACCCTGGCCCTGTTCGAATCGTTACAGCAGATGCCCATCGCTGGCGTCGAGGAAATCGTCCCGGCCGCCCGAACGTTGCTGGTGCACTTTCGTCCGTCAGCCATCGGTTTCGAAGCGCTCGCCACACAGATCGCCTCGCGCGACATTCGTGGCAAGGCACGCGAGGCGGGCAAGCTGATCGAAATACCTGTGCATTACAACGGCGAAGACCTGGCCGATGTTGCCCGTGAGCTGGACATCAGCGTCGAGGAAGTGATCAAGCGCCACACTGGCAGCGACTACAACGTTGCGTTCTGCGGTTTTGCACCCGGTTTTGCCTACCTCAGCGGTGGCGCCGGGTTCGTGGTGCCACGGCGCAGCACGCCGCGCACGCGTATTCCGGCTGGCGCAGTGGCACTGGCCGGCGGTTTCAGTGGCATTTATCCACAGGCCAGCCCCGGCGGCTGGCAGATCATCGGGGTGACCACCTCAACCATGTGGGATCTGGGTCGCGACGAGCCCGCCTTGCTCCAGCCCGGCTACCGCGTGCGTTTCCAGGATGCCGGTCCGCTCCCGGAGACCCGTGTGCAGGTTGCCGCACCTGTCCGGCCGCAGGCGACGACAGTCAGCGAAGACTATCTGCAGATCGAGACGCCAGGTCTGCAGACCCTGTTTCAGGACCTGGGCCGTCCCGGTCGCGCGGGGCAGGGTGTTTCCGCATCGGGCGCGCTGGATCGCGGCGCCTTGCGCGCTGCCAACCGCGCGGTGGGTAACGATCCGGCGACGGCGTGCCTGGAAATTCTCATGGGCGGCCTGACCTTCACCTGTCAGGGGCAGACCGTTGTGGCGATTACCGGTGCTCAGGTCGGCGTCGAAGTGCAGACCGCCGAAGGGCAAAAGTTGCAGGCGCCCTTGTATGCACCGCTGGCTTTGCAAAGCGGCGATCAGGTGAGCATCGGTTCGCCCAGCGCCGGCCTGCGCAATTATCTGGCGGTTCGTGGCGGTTTCATTCATGAGCCGGTGCTCGGCAGCCTGTCCACCGACACGCTGGCCCAGGTCGGGCCCGCCGCGTTGGCAGCGGGTGACCGGCTGGGTTTCACGCGCAGAACCGGAGGCTCTGCGGTGTCGACTGCCGAACAACCGGCCTTCGAGATGCCGCGTAGCGATGAGGTCATCACCCTGGATGTGGTCATGGGCCCGCGCAGTGACTGGTTCAGCGCCGAAGCCCAGCAACTGCTGGCGCAACAGACCTGGCTGGTAACGCCGCAATCCAATCGTATCGGCATTCGCCTGGCGGGCGAGCAATCGCTGCAACGTGCCGTCGATGGCGAGTTGCCCAGCGAGGGCACCACGGTCGGCGCCATTCAGGTGCCGCCCAGTGGCCAGCCGGTACTGTTTCTGGCCGATCACCCGTTGACCGGCGGTTACCCGGTCATCGGCGCAGTCGCCACTTACCACCTGGACAAGGCCGGGCAGATTCCGGTCAATGCCCGCATTCGCTTCAATCCGCTGAGCGCCTTCGAGCCAGTGTGCCCCGCCACTTCAGACGAGACCAAGAACAGATGAAAAAGGTTCTGATTGCCAATCGTGGCGAAATTGCCGTTCGTATTGCCCGTGCCTGCCGTGACTACGGAGTCGCCTCGGTGGCGGTGTACGCCGATGCCGATATCGACGCGCTGCACGTGCGTCAGGCCGATGAAGCCTATGGGCTGCAGGGCGAGCGCCCGACCGACACCTACCTGAATATCGAAAAGCTGCTGGCGGTTGCCGCTCGTGCCGGTGCCGACGCGGTTCACCCAGGCTACGGCTTTCTCTCGGAGCGCGCCGAATTCGCCCGCGCGGTGATCGACGCCGGTCTGATCTGGATCGGTCCCGATCCTGCGACCATCGACGCACTGGGCGACAAGGTCCAGGCCCGGCGCATCGCCCTGAAAGTCGGCGCACCGCTGGTGGCCGGTACGGAAGACCCGGTAAACGATGCCTCTGAAGTGGTCGCGTTTGCCGAGCAACATGGCCTGCCGATTGCCATCAAGGCAGCCTTTGGCGGCGGTGGTCGCGGCCTGAAAGTCGCCTGGAAGCTCGATGAAGTCAGCGAGCTGTACGAGTCTGCGGTGCGTGAAGCGGTTTCGGCGTTTGGCCGTGGCGAGTGCTTCGTCGAGCGCTTTCTGGACCGCCCACGGCACATCGAAGCGCAGATCATCGCCGACCGTCATGGCCGGGTGGTTGTGGTCGGCACCCGTGACTGCTCGTTGCAGCGTCGCAACCAGAAGCTGATCGAAGAAGCGCCAGCGCCTTATCTGAATGACGAACTGCGCCAGCGCATTCACGAGTCGGCTCGCGCGGTCTGCGCCGAAGCGGGCTATGTCGGTGCCGGTACGGTGGAGTTCCTGCTCAGCGGCGATGGCACCCTGTCGTTCCTGGAGGTCAACACGCGCTTGCAGGTCGAACACCCAGTGACGGAAGAAACCAGCGGTGTCGATCTGGTCATCGAACAACTCCGCGTCGCCGACGGCCTGCCGCTGTCGTTCGATGGCACGCCTGTGCCACGCGGCCACAGCTTTGAATTCCGCATCAACGCCGAAGACGCGGGCAACGGCTTTCTGCCGACGCCGGGGTCTATCACTTTATTTCAGCCACCGTCCGGTCCGGGCGTGCGCCTGGACACCGGCGTTGCAGAAGGCTCACGGGTTTCACCGAACTTCGACTCGATGATCGCCAAGCTGATCGTCACCGGCGCAACCCGCGAACAGGCCATCAGCCGCGCCCGCCGTGCGCTGGCCGAGTTCAAGGTGGAAGGCGTGGCCACCGTGCTGCCGTTCCATCGGGCGGTCATGGACCATGCCGACTTCACCGCGGCCAATACCTTCGCCGTCCACACCCGCTGGATCGAAACCGACTTCGCCGAGCACGTCACCATTGCCCCGCGCAACGCAGAGCCGGTCGATCCCGGCGTGCTGCGCACCTTCGTTGAAATCGACGGCAAACGCCACGAACTGGGCCTGCCTGCTGCGCTGCTGGCCGGCATGAGCCTGAACGCTGCCGCCCCGGCTGACGCCACCCAGCCAGCGGCCGATGCCCCGGACCCGCACGCAGTGCTGACACCGGTAGCGGGCAATCTGCATGCCTGGGCGGTTGAGGACGGTGCGACGGTAGAGAAGGGACAGGTGATCGCCATCATGGAAGCGATGAAGATGGAAACATCGATACTGGCGCCGTGTGCCGGAACCGTGCAGATCAGCAAGGAGCCTGGGGGGTATCTGGAGGCGAAGGTGGTGATTGGGCGGGTTGAGGCCTGATTTAATCGCTAGCGCGTGTCGACCGGACGGTAGCCCGGTCGACACACACTTTCACTCTTCTCAATCCAGCCGCAACTCAGGCGGCTCGGGCGCATCTTTGGTCGCCGGGGCCACTTGGGTATTCACTGGTTGCAGGGTCGTCTGCCCAGCCGGTGCGCCATGCTTGTCGCTCGGCTCTGCGGGCACCAGTTTGTATTCCAGGCCCTGGGTGTTCTTGAGGTAGATCTCCATCTGGCGGAACGAGATGTTGATGTGCTGCTTCTTGAACTCGCGATTGATGAAGCGGTTGATCTCGTCGAGCACCGGGTTGCGGTCGCCCAGGTCGCGTACGTGCATGCGCAGTTCGTGGTCGAGGGTACTTTCGCCGAAGTTCAGGAAGTAGACGATCGGCTCTGGTTCCTTGAGCACCCGAGGGTTTTCCCGGGCGGCTTGCAGCAGCAGGGAGCGCACCAGGTCCAGGTCCGAGCCGTAATCCACGCCCAGCTTGAGGGTTACGCGGGTGACGGTGTCGGTCAGCGACCAGTTGATGAGCTGGCCGGTGATGAAGGTCTTGTTCGGGACGATGATGTCCTTGCGGTCGAAGTCGGTGATGGTCGTGGCACGGATGCGGATCTTGCTGACCGTCCCCGACAGGGCGCCGATGGTGATGGTGTCGCCAATCCGCACCGGACGTTCGAAGAGGATCATGATGCCGGAAATGAAGTTGGCGAAGATTTCCTGCATACCGAAGCCCAGACCCACCGACAGCGCCGCGACCAGCCACTGCAATTTGTCCCAGCTCACGCCCAGCGTCGACAGCGTGGTGACGAAGCCGACACCGGCGATGGTGTACGACAGCAGCGTGGTTGTCGCGTAGGCACTGCCCTGCGCGAGGTTCATGCGTGACAGCACCAGCACTTCCAGCAGGCCGGGCAGGTTGCCGGCGAGTACGAAGGTGATGACGATGATCACCCCCGCACCGAGGAAGTCGCTCAGGCTGATCGGCACCATGCTCATGTTGGCACCGGTGCCACTGGTGTATTCGTAGAGAATGATGTTGTCCAGGTAGGCGAACACGGTGATCAGCTCGGCCCACACCAGGTACAGTGCGCCGACGAATCCGGCCAGCAGGGCCAGACGGATCAGGCGCAGCGACTGCTGGTTGACCTGTTCGATGTCCAGCTTGGGTTCTTCGACCGGAATGTCGCTGTCGCCGTTTTCTCTGGCTGCCTGACGCTTGGCCAGCGCGCGCTGATAGGCCAGACGCCGGGCGGCCACGCTCAGGCCGCGGACGAACGTCGCCTCGACCATCAGCCAGATCATCATCAGGTACAGGGTGTCGATCAGGCGGTCGCTGAGCTTGAGCGCGGTGTAATAGTAGCCAAAGCAAACCGCGAGGAAGAGCGCGACCGGCAACGCCGTGAACACCAATCCGACGGTTTTGCGGAACAGTGAAGCGTTGTGATGCGTCGGGCTTGAGATCAGCAGGCGAGCGAGCAGCCAGGTCATCAGGGCGTAACAGGTCAGCACCACGCCGATCCCCAGCACGTCGTCGGCCAGTGCGGCAGGCTGGTGTTCAGCGACGGCCACCACCGCCACCAGGGCCAGAACGACCAGCCCCAGGCGACGCACCCAGCCACGCAGGAACTCGACCTGTGCGGTCTCCCAGCGGAAGTGCAACTGCGCAACACCTGACGGGGCGAGCACGCGATAGGCGGTGTAGAACACCAGCCAGGCGAGGGCGATCTGCAGCAAGGCCTCGCCCAGGTTGGCGTTTTGACCGCGGGCGTCGATCTGCAGCGCGTAGCCGCACAGGGCCAGCCCCAGTGCGACGGGCATGGCCAGCAGCACGTTGATCAGCAGCGCCAGTGGCGTCTTCCATTGACTGTCACGTTTGAAGTGACCGATGTCGGCGTGCAGGCGATTGAGCTTCTGGTACAGCGCCTTGCGCCGCCAGGTCAGTATGCCGATCAACAGCAGCAAGGGCAGAAACAGCAGCGGCCGCTGGGTCAGGCCATCTGACAGTTCGCTGAGGCTGGATGTCCACGGCAGCGTAGCGACCTGCTTTTGCAAGCGCGGCCAGATATTCTGAAACCACTCCACGTCTAGCGGCTTATTGCTGGGGATCCAGAACATCTGCTCGTCGAGTGTGGCGCGCAGCCCCTGCGCGGTGCTGGTCAGCTGCTTCTGGTTCAGTTGCAGGGTGATGGATTCGTTGAGCAATGCGCTCAGCTCGCGATTGAGGCGCTCAAGCAAGTCACTGCGGGTGATGGCCAGGTCCAGCAACGTCCGGCGCAGTTGCGGGGTGACGTTTTCAGGCGGCTGGGTGGCGAGGAGCTTTTCGACGTAAGCGGTCGGCGTGCTCATCTGTTCGCGTTGCTGGTTGATGTCGAACTGATACAGGCGGATGTTGGCGATTTCGTCGGCCAGACCCTTGTCCAGCTCCAGATGCGGCAACGCCTGCTTCTGCTTGTAGAGAATCTTGGACAGCAGCAGGCTGCCGCTCAGCACGTTGATCTGCTCGCTGAGGGCTTGATCGGTCTGGGTCAGGTTGTCCAGTTGCTGCTTGGTCTTGAGGTTCTGCTGGGTCAGCTCGTTGAGGCGATCGGTGCCGCGCAACAGGTAGTCTGACAGCTTGAGGTTGGCGGCGCTTTCGGTCGCCAGCAGGCTGCTGCCGCCGGACTTCTGCGCTTCCAGAGACAGGTCGGCAACCGTTTTCTGCGACTGGGCACGACGCTTGTCGTTGATCAGGGTCTGCAGGTCCTGAATTTCCTGTTCCTGGCGCGCGACCTTCTCGGTCAGCAAGTCATGCTGGCTGTTGCCCAGATCCTGCAACTGGCTGTTGCCGGCCAGTTCCTGGCGACGCAGCAGGTTGAGGGCGTTGATCGAGGCCAGCTCTGCATTGAGCAGGTTGCGCTGGTCGGCGCTCAGGGTCTTGCCGTTGTCCTTGCCATTCTTGAGGATGGCGTTGATCTGCTGGATGCGCGTCTGGTTGGCGCTGATTTCTGTCTGGGCGCGCTCCGGCCGCGTTTGCGCGGTAATGGCCAGGCTGTTGGCGTCGTTGAGTTCGCTCTGCAGATCGCTCTGCTGGGTGCTGCGCTGACTGAGCAGTTGCTCCAGCTGTGGCACGTCGAGGCCGCCGTAGCGCTGGGCTACGGGCACCACTTTGCTTTCTTTCAGGCGGGCCAGTTCACGCTGGTTTTCCGAAGTCTGTTTTGGCGCCTGGGCGAGCTGCTGTTTGAGCGCTTCGAGCTTCTGCTCGCTGTCCTGCTTGCTGTTCAGAAATGCCAGTGTCTGCTCGAGGACCTGTTGCAGTGCCTTTTGCTCGGCGTCTGGCAGCTTGCGGTCGGCAATCTTGTCGAGGCTTTGCTGAACAGCGTCGCTGCTGGGCGGATCGGCGGCAAGCGCCGGGAAAGAAGACAGGCAGAGCGCAAACAGTGCGGCAGCACAAAAGGAACGCAGGGAAAACATAGACACCGGTCGCATGATGATACGTGTGGGTTGGCAGTTTAAAGGAACAGTCCGGGGCCCGGGCGGGTTCCTTCGGGGAATTTGACGCCCACTTTCTGGATCTTGTTCCCGTCCATGACGGCAACGGTCCAAATAGTTCCATTCCATTCAACCTGGTCGCCGACCACCGGCTCGCCACGGTTCTTCTGCACGATGAACTGGCTCAGCGGCATTCCTGGGTCTATGCCATCGAGTTTCAGACCATACAGGGCGGCCACTTCACCCAGCCTTGCGTCGCCTTCGAGCACGAAGTCGCCGAAGAAACGCAGGTCCAGCCCACGCTGCGGCGCCTGGCTGAACAATTTGCCCAGCGCCGGCAGGTCGTGTTCGTGGCCGATCACGCACAGCAGATCACCCACTTCCAGCGTCGTACTGCCGGACGGGTGGAGCAGTTGCTGACCGCGGAACAGTGCTGCGATACGCGTGCCTTCCGGCATCCTCAGTTCGCGCAGCGCCGCGCCGATGCACCACTTTTCAGCGCCCAGGCGGTAGACGAACAACTCCCATTCACTGGTGACGTGCACCTCCAGCGCGGCCCGGGAAATCGGCGCGGGATCAGGTGGAACCGTCACTTTCAGCAGTTTGGCCATCCACGGCAGGCTGGTGCCTTGCAGCAACAGCGAAACCAGCACGATAAAGAACGCCAGGTTGAAGTACAGCTGTGCGTTGGGCAGGCCGGCCATTAGCGGGAACACCGCGAGGATGATCGGCACCGCGCCACGCAGGCCGACCCAGGCGATAAAGGCTTTTTCGCGATCATGGAAGGCCTTGAACGGCAACAGGCCGACCATCACCGACAGCGGGCGTGCCACCAGAATCATCCACAGCGCCAGACCCAGCGCCGGTATCGCAATCGGCAGCAGATCGTGCGGCGTGACCAGCAGGCCCAGCACCAGAAACATGCCGATCTGCGCCAGCCAGGCCATGCCATCGAGCATGTGCAGGATGCCGTGGCGACTGCGAATCGGCCGGTTGCCGAGCACCAGGCCACACAGGTAGACCGCGAGAAAACCGCTGCCGTGGATGGCGTTGGTCAGGGCGAAGATCGCCAGGCCACCGGCAATCACCAGAATCGGGTAGAGACCTGCCGCCAGATTGATGCGGTTGACCAGCTGCAGCAGGATCCAGCCGCCGCCCAGACCGATGAAGCTGCCGATACCGAATTCCTGGATCAGGTGCCCCAGCAGTCCCCAGTGCAACCCGGTCTGCCCACTGGCGAGCATGCCGATCAGGGTGACGGTCAGGAACACGGCCATGGGGTCGTTGCTGCCCGACTCGATCTCGAGGCTGGCGGTAACGCGCTCGTTCAAGCCTTTGCCGCCCAGCAGCGAGAACACCGCCGCAGCGTCTGTGGAGCCGACGATCGCGCCGATCAACAGGCCCTGGATAACGCTGAGATTGAACAGCCACGCCGCCATCATGCCGGTCAGTACGGTGGTGATCAGCACGCCCACCGTCGCCAGCGACAAGGCTGGCCACAGCGCAACCCGGAAACTGGCCACCCGCGTTCGCAGCCCGCCGTCGAGCAGGATCACCGCCAGCGCAAGGTTGCCCACCAGGTAGGCGGTCGCATAGTTGTCAAAGATGATCCCGCCGCCATCGACGCCAGCCACCATGCCCACTGCGAGGATGATGACCAGGATCGGAATGCCGAGGCGCGACGAAAGAGAACTGACCAGGATGCTCGCGGCTACCAGCAACGCGCCGATCAGGAACAGGCTGTTGATGGTGGTGGCGTCCAAAGGCGGTACTCCGTAGAAAACTGAATTGAAGCGGGAAGGGCGAAAGCTGACCATGCAGTCCGCGTGCCAAGGGATTTAACCTGTTGAATTGCTTGGCTGTCAAAGAGCAATTTCGAGCGATTGACGCAGATCGGCGCTCCCGGGCTCACGATTGGTTGCAATCCAGCGGCTGACACATAGTTATATACCGCAGACCAGGCCTTCTTGCTCCCTACTGTCAGGGCTCCAATCACCAAGAAGGTTCTTCATCATGGACGATGATTTTGCAGCACATTACAACTTCGACGATGGCGACAGGGATGGCGATGATGACTCTGACGCAGAGTCCTTGACGCGTGAGCGCGAGGACTTTTCGGTCAGCGATCACTTCCGGCTTCACCCGATCAACCTGCAGTCACCTGCCGCCCTTGCTGCGCGGGATGTGGCACAGGAATGCCAGTCAAGGTGGGGTATCGAGATCGATCCGGACGACACCTTGATCGCGACGCTGTATATCGAAGACCCGAAGCTCTACCCCGCCCCTCACCGCGCCAATGTCGCTCACTCGATGACGCTGACCGAGGCGCTGCTGCGCAACTGGCAGCAAAAGGGCAATGGTGACTGGTTTGATCACCTCGGGCATTTGCAGCCCCATCATGAGGACGGTCTCGACTGTCAGGTCGTGGATGAAAAACTACCGCCCTATGACTGCGTCGCTTATGAGGCGGTGTACCGGAAATCCGATCCGCAGCACTACGATTCGACGACGCAACTGCGCCTGACGGCCGAGGCGTTCAAGCAATACATCTGGGATCACAACCTGCAAGCCGGCTATCTCGCCTACCTGAAACAGTTCTGGCAGGCGCACGCAGAAGACTACAACCTGATGCTCAAGGCCGGTCTGTTCAGGGCGGCCTGGCTGCAAGCCGAGGAAAATACGCTCAAGGCCGAGCACAAGGACATGGTGCTGGAGGCGCTCGGGCTGCCCGCTGATCAGGGTTGGAAACAGCTGAGTTTCGACACTTTTGTCGCCGCGCCGATTTCCACTCGGGTGACGATTTCCGAATTGCAGGTGCACGGCTACAGCGCGGCCGACATCATGGTCATACGCAGTGCCGATTCGCCGACCGTGCTGCTCTATATCCCCGGCAACTCGTCACCGATTCATACCTTCGCCAACGCCGACGCGCTCAAGGACTGGATCGCGCTGATGTGCAAGGATCCAGGCAAACGCCGGTCTCTCGAGGGGCATTTCAGTGCTGCGGATGACGTCGATGGCTTTTTCTACAGTGGCGTTGCCACCGCCCTCAGAGGCTTCGCTGTCTACCCGAAACTGCTGGACTCAGCGACCGGCGCGTGGAACCCGCGCAAACTGGTGCAGTTCGGCGAGCCGCTGCAGCCCTGGCCGTTCTCGCACTTCAAGTATCGGGTCAAGGCGAAGTCTGAAGCGGACGCGCTGCAAAAAATACGCAGCCATGGCGATTACTGGAAAGAGGAAGTCAGCAGCGGGCTGAGTGAGTGCGTGTCTGTCCTGGGCGGCGTCGCGATCGTCTTTCCTGAGCTGATTCCGGTCATCGCGGGGCTGTCTCTCGCGCTGGTCGGGCTGGGCGTCGATGCGGCTGTCAATGGCCGCACGCTGGACGAGCGCCAGGCGGGGCTTGGGCGGATTGCCTTCGGGGTATTGAACGCGTTGCCGATCCTTGCCGAGGAGGGCGCTGCGGTCGAGGCGGGCACCGAAACCGGGCTGATTGACGAGGCGGGAGACGGTTATGAGGTTCCTGGCCCAACCACCCCGATCGACCCTGCTGTCGAGGTCGAGCCGATTCCGGTGTTCAGGGAAGAACCACCGGCCTTGCGTTCGCTCGATGCCAAAATGCGCCGTCTGTTGCGCGCGCTCGAAGTGGCTCAAGACCTGCCAGGACTGGCCTCGGGCGAAGTGGCGGGTATTTATCCGCTGCAAGGCAAAAGTTACATCGAGCTGCATGATCAGGCGTTTCGGGTCGAGTGGGTGCCACAGGAAAAGCAGTACCGGATTCGCTCTGATTCTGATCCGCGTGTCTGGGGGCCCTATGTGAAGACTATCGACACCGGCTATTGGGACCTGGACCTCAAGCTCGGGTTGCGTGGCGGGGAAAGCTTCGACGGCTCGCGATTGCCGCCGGCCAGTGAGGCAGACAGCGCCGTGGTGGCAGTCGTGCCTGACGAGCCAGCCGTCGAGATTCAGCGCTGGGGCCCCAAGGTGCAGGTGGAGTTGCCTCTGGACGGAATCCTCATTGAGGAAGTCCTGAGCCAGTCGAAAGGGACGGTCGTAGAGAAATATTTCATTCATCTCAAGGGGGCAAAGACAAATGTCTATTACGACCCCGACAGTCGCTGCTGGCGAACTGACCCATCTGACAAAGTCGGTCTGGTGTGGCGGGATCGCGACGGGGTGTGGAACCGCGGTTCAAAAGACGCATTCTTGAAAGTGGAGGCAAAACTGCCCCAGAGCCATCGTTTTGAGCTCTATTCTTTTCCTCGTGTCCCGAGGCTGCCTGCAGACGCCAAACCCGTCAGTCGCATGGTTCATCACATCTGGATGGGGGAGCGAATGCCGGGTGCAGATCTTCTGGACAACATGCTGCACAACATGCGCACCAGTCCGGATTTACGCTTTCAACTGCATATTGATATCGATGATCCGGCGGCGTATGAGCAACTGTTCGATCACTTTTTTGAACACCCGCAAATGCACATTTCCTTTCTCAAGGAAGAACCGTTCTATTCCGAGTTCCTGACGGGTAAAAATGCCGAGGCATTCAACTATTTCAGGTATTCGGATAACCGTAATTACGCGGCTGCTTCGGATATTCTGCGTTATCGGTTGATTGACGAGTATGGCGGCATCTATCTCGACTGCGACGATACGATCAATGTCCCTTTCGCGGAGGTCCCATTGAAGGCCGGTCCGAATGACGTACTGTTAGGAGGGCGCGTAGACGCTCGGCAATTGAGCTACACCGGGCCAAACAATAGCCACTTCGCCAGTCACCCGGACAATCCGGTTTTAAAGCGGATGCTCAAAGAAATTAAAATACGTTTTGACAGTGAGAAGCAGACGAACAAGTCCTTCTTCAGCACTCGCAGACCTTACATCGACCGTACCGATGAAGCTTCGCAAGCTGCATCGAAAACAAGAATGACGCCTTATATGACGCGGATTTCGTACCTGACCGGCCCTAAATTGATGTCAGATGTGCTGAGAACGCTGCGGCCTGACTGCTTCGACCTGCTGGAGCGCTCCTATCTTGCACCTGGTGAAGTCGTGTCTCCGATATACAACGCCTATCTGAATGATGCAGTGGACTTCTATTTCCCCTTCAAGGCCAAGGCAATAATCACTGCAGGCGCTGCGAACGGTTGGTAGCCTTCGATGTTTGCAGCGGCTCGTCGGCTGAGCCGCTGCATGCATTCAACGTCAGATGAAGGGTATAGATAGTTAGCGCCACCAACGCTCTGATGAATGATTACGTGCATGACTTCTCTCATACAGGAAGACGTCATGACACCTAACCCCCTGGAAACACCCCAAACCGACCAGCAACTGTTGCGCGAACGTGCGCAGCAGTTCGTTCTCGATTATCCCGATCTCTACGATCTGGCCCATACCGCCGCCAGCAGGATCATTCTGCAGCACACCCAGCGTGTGTTTGCCCCGGAGCAGGTGTATTGGCATCGTTTCAGCAGTGCCAGCAGCAGTCCGCGCACGTTTACCGGCTGGCAGCATTCCGGAACGCCGGTGCAGTCGATGACCTTGATCGAGCTGCTCATGCGGCACTTCAGCGCCCACGATCAGGAAGCCAGCGACGAGCTTTCCCTGTACGGCGGTTTCTATACCGATGGCCCGGATCATGGGGTTTTCGACGAGCGCAACGAGGTGCCCATGCTTCCTCAGGACGTGCTCAGAGACATGTGGACGCTTGATTTCAGCGCGCTGTACACCCGCCGTATGGAGCGTTTCTGGAGCCTGCATAGCGAGAACTTTTGCACCCTGGCCAAGGCACGCTATCTGGTTGCGGCCAGTCACTGCCTGCGCAAGGGCCAGCTTTCAGCCGATGATTTCAAGCACGTCACGTGCGTCGTCACTGCCGATCCTTTGCAGACCCCTACGCTGAAGGCGTTGCAGGGTCCGCTTCCTGCGACTCCCGGTGTCACGGTACACACGCTGGATATCGACGGCATCAAGGCCCATGACATTTTGCGTATCGTCACCGCCGCTGGCCGCGAGATCATCTACTGGCCCGATGCCGAGCAGCCGTTCATGGCGTTCGATAGCGAACGTGCGGTGTACCGCTGGCTCAAGGCCCGGTTCATGGGCGAGCACGCCGACAAGGCGATAACACGTCAGTTTCTGCGTGGTGAGGCGTCCCGGACCAAGGATAGCGATCGATTCTTTCGCGCGGTGAGCCAGTTGCTCGAGCAAGATTGGCGCGCCGATGTTCGACTCGTCAATCTGGTGCAGGCGCCTATCGCGGGTGATCCCTTCGTGTATCTGCGAGACGTCGCCCGACAGGGAATGACCGCTGATGCGCGTGAACTGCTGACATCCAATGCGGATCTGCGCAAACAGATGTGGATCGGCTACCTGGGCGCGTTCATGCAGGCGTTTGGCGGGCTTGCGCCGTTGGGCTGGCCGATCGCCTTGACGCTGGTTGGCGCAAGTCTCGCCAATACCGGTTTGAACATCGACCAGGCGGTCAATGGCAAGACCGCTGCGCAGCGCAAGGCGGGCGTGCTGGGCGCGATCATCAACATCATTTATCTGCTGTTCAATCTGCCTCTGTTGATGTCCATACGTGCCGTCCCTCAGCCTGTGCCGGTGGCTGCAACCGAAGGGCTGCCGATCTCCAGCGAGGTGCTGGAAAGCAGCAGCGCGCCGGCCCATCCACTGGACAATATGGAAGGCAACCTGCTGCTCGACAGCCTGACGCCTTCAGCTGCGGAGGGCAGGTTTCGCGGTATCTACACGCTGGGCAATGGCGAAACCTGGATCAAGCTAGCGCAACTGCCCTATCGCGTGATGTTCAATGAGCAGCAGCAGTGCTGGTTTATCGTCAACCCGGACAACCCGTTTGCATTCGCAGGCAGCAAGCCGGTGCGTCTGAGTGCCGACGGGGAGTGGGCGTTACTTGACTCGCCCGGTCTGCAGGGCGGTGCCCCGATGGATGTGCCGGTGCCGTCAAGCAGTGCATCCGCCGCGACGGGCAAGCCTTATGTGACCATACACTCGGCCTTTTGGGACAGGTATCTGCAAACCGATCTGTTCAATGAGCAGCACTATGCCGAAGTGGCGTTGGCTCGGCAGAAAGACGTGATGACGATTTGGGAGCCAGGCCCTGAGGAGGCCCCTATGTCGGACTCATCACCCGACGGCGACGAGGTGTACAAAGACCCTTGGCATGGCAAACACCGGGTTTTCAAGCTCGGTGAGGACGACTATTACGGCAGAAATATCATGCTCTACACCCAGGATGACGCTGAATTCAATCAGTTCCTGCGCACGGGCGAGAGCAAAAGGGCCAATCAGGTACGACTCATCGAACGACTGGCCGATGACATCCAGGTGGTGGGGTACAACAATGATGTCGAGTTGTACCGCGGCGGCAGTGGTGATCGCGGGACTTCGGGTGCCGTGTTCCGCAGCGGGCAGATCAAGGTCGGTGATGTGCTGGTCAATACCGATGTCACCTCGTTCAGCGAAAATCCCTATGTGGTCAGCGCCTTCGCCAGCAGCCGGGCTGGTGCACCCGCTAACGCCATGATCGGGCCGGTAACCTTCGATGACACCTCGGTAGTCTTCGTTCTGCCCAAGGGCCGATACCTGCGGGCCACACCGATTGCACCGTTTTCAGCCTCGCCCGAGGAAGCCGAATCAATCTTTTTGCCCGGCTGCTACTTTCAGATCGACAGCATCGAAGAGGTGAGCGGCGAGTTTTACCGCATCATGAAAATCCAGATGCAGGAGGTGGATCGTCCTGCTCAAGGACGCGCGCTTTACGACATGCGCACGGGCGAGCCCTTCAGCCGAGAGCAGTACGCACTCAAGCTGGGTAACGATGCCAAGCCACTGGTCGACCGGTTTTTCCCGCAGGAGCCACTGGCGGATCTGTTCGGCTTTCACTGATCAAGCGCTATTCAGGTTTTTATCAGAACCAGTCGTTGCGCATTGCCAGGCAGGTGTCATCACGGCTTTCCAGAATCGCCAGTTCGTGATGGCAGCCCGGTACTTCCCACGTCAGGAAGTACCGGGCTGCCTGCAGTTTGCCGCGGTAAAAGTCGCCGTCGGCCTGATTGCCGCCACTCAAGCCTTCTTCTGCGCGGACCGCCTGCTCAAGCCATCGCCAACCTACTACCGTATGGCCGAATGCCTTGAGGTACAGCGCCGAGTTGGCCAGCGTGCTGGTGATTTTGCCCTGTGCCAGATCGGTGAGCAGCCCGAGGGTGACGGCCTGCACGCGTGCGACCAGTTGCTGCAGAGGCTGGCGCAGTTCGTCGAGTGCCTGATGAGTCTGGGCGCGTTCGCAGGTCGCCGAGATCAGGCGCAGCAGTTGCTTGAGGCCGGTGCCGCCATTCTGCGCCAGCTTGCGGCCAAGCAGGTCGAGCGACTGGATGCCGTGAGTGCCTTCATGGATCGCATTGAGGCGGTTATCCCGGTAATACTGCTCGACCGGGTATTCGCGGGTGTAACCGTGGCCGCCCAGGACCTGGATCGCCAGTTCGTTGGCCTTCAGGCAGAACTCCGACGGCCATGACTTGACCACCGGGGTCAGCAGGTCCAGCAATTCATGCGCGTGCTTGCGATCGTCTTCGCTTTCGCCGGTCTGTGTGTCATCGAACAGCCGCGAGGCGTACAGGCACAGGTCAAACGCGCCTTCTACGTAAGCTTTCTGGGTCAGCAGCATGCGCCGCACGTCAGCATGCTCAATGATGGGGACCGGTTTGCTGTCCGGGCTTTTGCTGTCCGGCAAGCGCCCTTGCGGCCGCTCGCGGGCGTACTCCAGTGAATAAAGGTAGCCGGAATAACCCAGCATCGCCGCACCAAGCCCCACGCCGATACGCGCTTCGTTCATCATCTGGAACATGTAATTCAGGCCATGATGAGGCTTGCCCACCAGATAGCCGACACACTCACCGTTATCGCCGAAATTCAGCGCGGTGGAGGTGGTGCCTTTCCAGCCCATCTTGTGAAACAGACCCGCCAGCAGTACATCATTGCGTTTGCCGAGGCTGCCGTCATCGTTGACCAGAAACTTGGGCACGATGAACAGCGAGATACCTTTGACCCCGGCTGGCGCATCCGGCAGTTTTGCCAGGACCATGTGCACGATGTTCTCCGACAGCGAATGATCACCGCAGGAAATGAATATCTTGTTGCCACGCAACCGATAAGTGCCGTCGCCTGCCGGCTCGGCGCGTGTGCGGATATCTGACAGCGATGAACCGGCATGCGGCTCGGTCAGCGCCATGGTGCCGAAGAAGCGTCCTTCGATCATGGGTTGCAGAAAACGCTGCTTCTGCTCGTCGTCGGCAAAACTCTCAATCAGATTGGCCGCGCCCATCGTCAGGAACGGATACGACGTGGTGCCGACATTGGCCGCCTGAAAGTGGGCAAAACAGGCTTGCGACAGCAGCGTAGGCAACTGCATGCCGCCTGCGTCGAAATCGCGTGATGCATTGAGAAAGCCGGCCTCGAGAAACGCGTCTATCGCGGGTTTGACTTCCGGTATCAGGATGGCTTCGCCCTTTTCATAGCGTGGCTCGTTTTCGTCGGCCTTGCGGTTGTGCGGTGCAAAGTACTTTTCCGCAATGGCGCGCGCCGTCCCCAGCGCCGCATCAAAGGTTTCCCGCGAATGCTCGGCAAAGCGCTCGCGACGCGTCAGACCTTCGGCGTCCAGCACTTCATACAGCTCGAAAGCCAGATTTCGGGAACTGAGCAGCGACTCGGACATGATGGCGTACCTGGTTTTTGGAATCTTCCGAGTCTAGAGCCGGGCGTACGCGATGAACAGGAGGATTGACGAGCGTGATGGGGGTGTAAAAAGGACACGCCTGGAAATCGGCCGTCAGCTTTCCACGCATCTGTTGTCGGAAAAAATCTAACTACTGGTATTTTTATCAGGTTCTCCTGCCCGATTTTTATTTCAGAGTATAGGCGTAAGTTAATGAGCTACGACTATCAAGGAGAAGGGTTATGGACTCAAAGGTTATTGTAATGGATATAAGTCCGGCTACTATTCAGGCAGGTTGGAGGGGAGAGGCTGTGCCCAGTGTTGACCTCCCGGTGCCGGAAAAGCTTTTCAATGGAGAGGGAGAGGTTGTCGAGTGGGGGGCACTTTCAGCGCTGTTGGATACGGTACTGCTGGATAAGTTTAAGTGGTCAGACAGTGACGAGGTGACGGTTATATATGTTGTCCCATCTAAGATGCCGAAGGCGGGCAAGGAAAAACTTCTTGATCTAAGCTTTGACGACGACAAATATAGGCTGCAGGGGGTTTTTCTGAAGTCGGCTGCTTCTGCAATTCTTTTTTCATTGGATCGTACAAAAACGACGCTGGAGGGTAAAGCGGTTCCGGAGGTGAACGGGGTCGCAATAAGGACGGATAAAAAAACGGCTATCATCACGGTTGACCCTGTTTTTCAGGATGTACTACTTCCTTCGGCGGCACTGAAATTGACCAAAAATAATTGGGGAAGCTCGTTCGATCCTCAGCTCGCACTGTCTGACGATTCTATTAATATCTTGGCCGATACGATTGTGCTGGCTGTGCAAAGAACTGATGTTGGTATTCGCTCATTGCTTTATAAAAACCTGGTGCTGTCAGGTAGCAGAGTTAATGAGTCAGGGTTTTATGAGAAGCTTAAAAAGAGTATTACTGAAAAAGCGCCCAAGGGAGTACTGATTGGTATGACGCTTGATCCTAAGCCGGAAAGTGCCGCATGGCGAGGTGCAGCTATGTATGCCGTTTTTGAAAAATTCCCCCTCATGGCTATAAGCGGGGGGGAGTATCTCGAGTCAGGACCAGGTATTGTTCATAGGAAATGTTCGTGGCTGTGGTAGCGGCGGTCTATACGTACTGTATTTAATGTTGATCATGAGTGCCTCAGTTGCTGGATCTTGCACGACTGCAGGTTCGCCTCGGTTACGTTTGTCTTTCTCGACAGTTTGAAGATTGTTGACGCAGAGCGTCCATAACTGCGTGCCATCGCTGAGTGGCACGATATTCATTGCAGAGCATGGGAACGGTCGGTGTCTTTCAGACACCTCTCGTTCCGCACGCTCCAGCGTGGGAATGCCGTTCGTGACGCTCCGCGTCATCTGTTAACGCACGGCATCAGCCGATCGTCATCAGGCTCGCATTGCCACCCGCCGCCGCGGTGTTGACGCTCAATGCCCGCTCGATCACCAGGCGTTCCAGTGGCACGTTGGTTTCGCCGTGGGACAGCCCGTTGACGCCGACGATGGCACCGCTGCGTTGTGCGATCTGCTGGCAGATGGCACGTAGCTGATCGGAGTCGCCGTGGTGCAGGACGGCGTCGAAGGTGACTTCGTCCTTGGCCCAGTCAGGTACCAGCTTGATGCGCGCTTGAACGTCCTTTGGCAGGCGAGCCCGGAGCGGTTTGCTGATGTCGGTTTCCGACCACACGGCAGAGCTGCCGACCGCCAGTACGGCCGCCAGTTGAATCAGCAGATCGTTCTCGTCGTCAGCCAGGCAAAGTACGTGTTCACGCGGCAGGATCGCATAGCTGTTGCGTTCGCCGGTCGGGCCAGCCAGCTGGCGGGTGATGCCGCTTTGTGATTGCTCGGCGTATTGACTGCACAGTGCGTCCAGATCGCTTTGCTGATTGCTGGCAGCCCAGGCCTTGAGTGCCTGTAACGGCTTGCCGAGGACTTCACGCAGGCGCGTATCCGGTGCAGACAGCGCATCGCTGCGGACGAACGATTTCTCGATAGCGTCCTGCGGGCGCGTCGACAGCAGGCGATACAGGTACAGCGGGCCACCGGCTTTGGGGCCGGTGCCGGACAGGCCTTCGCCGCCGAATGGCTGAACACCCACCACGGCGCCGACGATGTTGCGGTTGACGTAGACGTTGCCGGCATTGACGTTATCGATGACCTTGGCGATGGTCTCGTCGATGCGGGTGTGCACGCCCAGGGTCAGGCCATAACCGGAAGCGTTGATCTGATCGATCAGCAGGCCGAGTTCCTTGCGCTTGTAGCGCACCACGTGCAGTACCGGACCGAAGATTTCGCGTTGCAGCTCATCGAAGCTTTCCAGTTCGATCAAGGTCGGCATCACATAAGTGCCACGCTTGAGTTCGGCGCTGTCGGCGATGGCTACCTGATAGACGGTGCGGCCCTTGTCGCGCATGGCCTGGATGTGTTTTTCGATACCGGCCTTGGCCTCTGCGTCGATCACCGGGCCGATGTCCACGGACAGGCGCTCCGGATTGCCGAGGCGGTTCTCGGCCATCGCGCCCTTGAGCATTTCGATGACGCGGTCGGCAGAATCTTCCTGCAGGCACAGCACGCGCAGTGCCGAGCAGCGTTGACCGGCGCTGTCGAATGCCGAGGACACCACGTCGATCACCACCTGCTCGGTCAGCGCCGAAGAGTCGACAATCATCGCGTTCTGGCCACCGGTTTCGGCGATCAGCGGAATGGGGCGACCCTGTGAGTCGAGGCGACCTGCCACGTTGCGCTGCAGCAGGCGGGCGACTTCGGTGGAACCGGTGAACATGACACCTTTGACACGCTCGTCGCCGACCAGCCCGGCACCTACGGTTTCGCCGCGACCCGGCAGCAATTGCACCACGCCTTCCGGAATGCCCGCTTCAAGCAGCAGGCGCACGGCCTGTGCGGCGATCAGCGGTGTCTGCTCGGCAGGTTTGGCCAGCACCGGGTTACCCGCAGCCAGTGCAGCAGCCACCTGACCACTGAAAATTGCCAGCGGGAAGTTCCACGGGCTGATGCAGACCACCGGCCCCAGCGGACGATGGCCGTCGTTGGTGAAGTCATTGCGCGCCTGCACGGCGTAGTAACGCAGGAAGTCCACGGCTTCGCGCACTTCGGCGATGGCGTTGGCGAAGGTCTTGCCCGCTTCACGGACCAGCAGGCCCATCAGCGGCTGGATTTCAGCCTCCATCAAGTCAGCGGCACGCTCCAGAATCGCAGCGCGCTCGACAGGCGGAGTGGCCTGCCAGATCGGACCGGCGCTCAAGGCGCACTGGATGGCGTTATCGACATCTGGCAGGGACGCTTCCTGTACATGACCGACCACGTCACGCAGGTCCGATGGGTTGAGCGCAGCACTCAGCGTGCCAGCGCTGGCCGGGCAGCCCAGCATAGGGGCGGCTTTCCAGTCGTTGTGCGCGGTAGCCAGCAGGGCCGAAGACAGCGAAGCAAGACGATGCTCGTTGGCCATGTCGATGCCGCTGGAGTTGGCGCGTTCGGTTCCGTACAGATCACGCGGCAGCGGAATGCGCTGATGCGGCAGGCCGAAACCGCCTTCCTGGGTTGCCATGCGTTCGATCTGGCTGACCGGATCTGCGACGAGCTCCTGAATCGAGATCGAGTGGTCGGCAATCCGGTTGACGAACGAGGTGTTGGCGCCGTTTTCCAGCAGGCGACGCACCAGATAGGCCAGCAGTGTTTCATGGGTGCCGACCGGGGCGTACACGCGGCAAGGACGATTCAGTTTGCCGTCGGCGACTTTGCCCACGACCTGCTCGTACAACGGCTCGCCCATGCCGTGCAGGCACTGGAATTCATACTGGCCGGGGTAATAATTCTGACCGGCAATCTGGTAGATGGCCGCCAGGGTATGGGCGTTGTGCGTAGCGAATTGTGGATAGATGACTTCCGGTGCCGCGAGCAGTTTGCGGGCGCAGGCGATGTAGGACACGTCGGTGTACACCTTGCGCGTGTACACCGGATAGCCTTCCAGGCCTTCGACCTGGGCGCGCTTGATCTCGCTGTCCCAGTAAGCGCCCTTGACCAGGCGGATCATCAGACGATGGCGGCTGCGGCGTGCCAGGTCGATCACGTAATCGATCACGTAAGGGCAGCGCTTCTGATACGCCTGAATCACGAAGCCGATGCCGTTCCAGCCGGTGAGCTGTGGTTCGAAACACAGGCGCTCGAGCAGATCCAGCGACAGCTCCAGGCGATCGGCTTCTTCGGCGTCGATGTTCAGACCGATGTCGTATTGCTTGGCCAGCAGGGTCAGCGACAGCAGGCGCGGGTACAGCTCATCCATCACCCGCTCGTACTGGGCGCGGCTATAGCGTGGATGCAGTGCCGACAGCTTGATGGAAATCCCCGGGCCTTCGTAGATGCCGCGACCGTGGGAGGCCTTGCCGATGGAGTGGATGGCCTGCTCGTAGGACGCCAGGTACTTCTGCGCGTCATGTTCGGTCAGCGCCGCTTCACCCAGCATGTCGTAGGAATAGCGGAAGCCCTTGGCTTCGAAGCGGCTGGCATTGGCCAGGGCTTCACCGATGGTTTCGCCGGTGACGAACTGCTCGCCCATCAGGCGCATGGCCATGTCGACGCCCTTGCGGATCATCGGTTCGCCGCTTTTGCCGATGATGCGGCTCAACGAGGACGTAAGGCCCGCCTCATTGTGAGTGGCAACCAGTCTGCCGGTGAGCAGCAGGCCCCAGGTGGCGGCGTTGACGAACAGCGACGGGCTGTTGCCCAGGTGCGGCTGCCAGTTGCCGTTGCTTATCTTGTCGCGAATCAACGCATCGCGGGTGCCCTTGTCCGGAATACGCAGCAGCGCTTCGGCCAGGCACATCAGCGCAACGCCCTCCTGAGAGGACAGTGAAAACTCCTGCAACAGGCCTTGAACGATGCCTGCGCGACCGCCCGCGCTTTTCTGGTTACGCAGTTTCTCTGCAATCGACGCGGCCATCTTGTTGGTGGCTTCGGCAACCGGGGCGCTCAGGCGCGCCTGCTCGAGCAGCATCGGCACCACTTCCTGCTCGGGGCGACGGTAGGCGGAAGTAATGGCTGCACGTAATACGGATTGCGGTTGAATGCTCTCGGCAAAATCCAGGAAGCATTGCAGCCCCGCGTCTTCTGCCAGCTCGCCGCGGTCATCGTTTTCCTTCCCGGCAGACCCATTGAGCTCCAACAGGGTTGCACCACTCTCGAGCTTTTCCAGGTAATTGAAAATCGCCTGCTTGATCAACCAGTGCGGTGTACGGTCGATGGAGTGGGCTGCGGCTTTCAATCGCTCGCGGGTAGGGTCGTCAAGTTTGACGCCAAGAGTGGTGGTGGCCATGTGTTGTCCTCTTTATAGCCACGCGGAGGTGGCATCGGCTTTGGCGCAGATTAGCCTCGGGACGGGGTGAGGTGCAACCGGGTGCAACCCGATTTGGAGAATATTTTGTGACGCTCCTGGCGAGCAGCTCATAAAAACAGCGCTACGCTCAATGCTGGTGCGCGATTTTTTGTAGATTGCATCGAAAACGCCCTAAAATGGCGCGTAAATGCATCTGCGTCAGGTTTTTTGTAACAGGTGCAACTTGCAGGATGAAATGGGTTGCACCTTGTTTGCTTTGTTTAATAGGATTCGTTCCTGCGGTGCAACCGCCAGTCATTGATTGCCAATCCTTGCGGAGCGATCAGTCAACGCGGTGTCGGGTGCAAAAGCAGGGATGTGCCGAATATCGGTCGCCATTCCCTTTGGCATCGGGTGCCAACATAAAAATAATGCCAAGGCAGAACTCATGAGTGTCAGCAACCCTACCTTGATCACGTTCGTGATCTATATAGCGGCAATGGTATTGATCGGCCTGATGGCCTATCGCTCTACCAACAACCTTTCAGATTACATCCTCGGCGGACGCAGTCTTGGCAGCGTGGTCACCGCTCTTTCAGCAGGTGCCTCTGACATGAGCGGCTGGCTGTTGATGGGCTTGCCCGGTGCCATCTACATGTCCGGCCTGTCGGAAAGCTGGATCGCCATCGGCCTGATCATCGGCGCCTACCTGAACTGGCTGTTCGTGGCTGGCCGTCTGCGTGTGCAGACAGAGCACAACGGCGACGCGCTGACCCTGCCGGATTACTTCAGCAGCCGTTTCGAAGACAGCAGCGGCCTGCTGCGCATCATCTCGGCCATCGTGATTCTGGTGTTCTTCACCATCTATTGCGCCTCGGGCATCGTTGCGGGGGCGCGTCTGTTTGAAAGCACCTTCGGCATGTCCTACGAAACCGCCCTGTGGGCCGGTGCTGCGGCGACCATCGCCTACACTTTCGTCGGTGGTTTCCTCGCAGTGAGCTGGACAGACACCGTGCAGGCCACGCTGATGATCTTCGCGCTGATCCTCACGCCGATCATCGTCCTGCTGGCAACGGGCGGCGTCGATACCACCTTTCTGGCCATTGAAGCGAAAGATCCGACCAGCTTCGACATGTTCAAGAACACGACTTTCATCGGCATCATTTCCCTGCTCGGCTGGGGCCTGGGCTATTTCGGTCAGCCACATATCCTGGCACGCTTCATGGCGGCCGATTCGGTCAAGTCGATTGCCAGCGCCCGACGCATCTCCATGGCCTGGATGATCCTGTGCCTGGGCGGCACCGTGGCGGTGGGTTTCTTCGGCATCGCCTATTTCTCGGCGCACCCGGATGTTGCCGGGCCGGTGACTGAAAACCCGGAGCGGGTGTTCATCGAGCTGGCCAAGCTGCTGTTCAACCCATGGGTTGCGGGCGTGCTGCTGTCGGCCATTCTGGCTGCGGTGATGAGTACGCTGAGCTGCCAGTTGCTGGTGTGCTCCAGCGCGTTGACCGAGGACTTCTACAAGGCTTATCTGCGCAAAAGCGCTTCGCAGATCGAGCTGGTCTGGGTCGGTCGGGCAATGGTGCTGCTGATCGCGATCATTGCCATTCTGTTGGCGGCCAATCCCGAAAACCGCGTGCTGGGCCTGGTGAGTTACGCCTGGGCCGGTTTCGGCGCAGCTTTCGGCCCTGTGGTGCTGATTTCGGTGCTGTGGAAGGGCATGACCCGTAACGGCGCTCTGGCCGGGGTCATTGTGGGTGCGGCCACCGTGGTGCTCTGGAAACAGTTCAGTACGATGGGGCTGTATGAAATCATCCCCGGGTTCATTCTGGCCAGCATCGCCATCGTGGTGTTCAGCCTGATCGGCAAGCCTGCTTCTGCATCCATGCAGACCCGTTTCCTGGCAGCCGAGCAGGATTTCAAAGCCAACCGCTGAGAGGTCTGACTGAAACACAAACGGCCCGTTCTTCTTCGTGAAGCGCGGGCCGTTCTGTATGTGCGCCGGGAGCAGCGTGCCGGTCAGCTCTGGTTGTGATCGATGTCGAGGTTGTAGAACGTCGCCTTGCCGCCCTCCGAGGTGTATCCGGTATTGTCTTGGGTATACACCCCCGCCTTGAAGTACAGAGGCTTGTCCCGCCAGGTCTCGCTGATGCGCGTGCTCCAGTCCTGATCCTTGGCGCTGACGGACAGTTTGCCGCCTTTGCTCAGGTGAATGACGTAATTGAATGTCTCATTCAGCTTCACCCCTTCTACGATGGTGTAAACCTTGCTTTCGTCATCGTCATAGCGGTTGCGAACTTTTGCAACGATATCGCCGGTCTTGGTGTCTTCCTTGTATTGAAACTCGACTTTCAGGAGCGGCTCTGTGCTCTCGTATGCGTGTATTTGTCCGATGACCACCTTGCCGGTGGAAGGTACCTGATCGACTTCCAGTTTGGCGTTCAGATAGTTGTCGGCATCCGGATATACCCAGTTATGCAGCGAACCGTCGGACCACGTTTCCCGAAGTTCGCTACGGGAATATTTGGCGTTCTCGGTTTTAGTGCCGGTGACGGGCGACCAGAACACAATGGAGTCGGTTTTGGATTTGAAATATTTACCGTCGTAGCCTTTTACTAACTGAGCGGTTTCGATGGTCTTGGGGGGTGACCCCACCGGGATGCTGAGATTCCACGATCCAAGATCTACCATTTTGTCTCCGTCCGTAAATGTCTTTGTATCGCTCATGGAAAAGCCTCTGGCGCGAGGCTTCAGCCGACTTTTATACGGCTCGTAGGACAATTTGTTAATAAAAAAATGTCGAACGGATGGCGTCAAAGTGCTGTCACTTCTTCTGCAGGGCAGAGCCTGCAAGGGGTGTAGAGAATGACCGTTAGTCGGCTAGATCGAACTTTGACAGTAGGGAAGAGGCGCCTTGCTTCTGCTTTTGGCGAGACGAGGCTAGAGTTATTCCAAAGTATGACGGTCGTCCTGAGTCTCAGGCGTCATGCCCACAAAGAGAAGCAGCATGGAACGCGTGCCAACCCAGCCAGATGATGGCTCTTCAGTTTTACTTGTTGTAGATGATTACCCGGAGAATCTGGTGACGATGTGCGCTGTTCTGCAAAGAACGGACTGGCACATCGTGACTGCAAGTTCCGGAATTGAAGCATTGACCGTACTTCTCGAGCAGGAAGTCGACCTGGTTTTGCTGGATGTGCAAATGCCGGGCATGGACGGTTTCGAGGTCGCGCGGCTGATGCGCGGCAGTCAGCGTACCCGCCTGACGCCGATTATATTTCTCACCGCCAATGAGCAGACCCAGGATGCGGTGCAGAAGGGCTATGCGAATGGTGCGACGGATTATCTGTTCAAACCCTTCGACCCTAATGTGCTCAAGCCCAAGGTGCAGACCCTGCTTGAACAGCAGCGCAATCGCCGTGCGCTGCAACAGCTGTCGCTGGAGCTGGAATCGGCTCGTGCGTTCAATGCATCGGTGCTGGCCAACGTCGCCGAAGGTATTCTGGTCGTTGACGAAGCGGGCACTATCAGCTTTGCCAACCCGGCTATCTGCCAGTTATTGAACACCTCGGTCGATCACCTTCGCGGCACCCAGGTGCTGGACTACATCATCGAGCCGAAGGTGGGCCACTGGCTGGATTCTGGTTTCTATCAGCACTATCGCAAGTCCGACACCTATCGGGTGCACGACGCCATTCTGCGTACGGCGCAAGGCACGCAACTGCCAGTGGCGTTGTCCTGCGCGGCGCTGCCTGCCGAACAGAAAGCAATGGTGCTGACGGTTCTCGATATGTCGGTGGTCCGTGATCTTTATCAGCAACTTGAAAAACAGGCCGTCACCGATGCATTGACAGGCCTGCTCAATCGCCGAGGGCTTTATCAGGCCGTTGAAAGCATGCTGTTGCGCAACGAGCGGGCCGATAAATACCTGGTCGTGCTGTTCATGGATCTGGATGGCTTCAAGCAGATCAATGATGCGCTGGGCCATGAAGCGGGTGATCAGGTATTGCTCTGGGTCGCCGAGCAGTTCAAGGACAGCATGCGCCCCTACGATGTGCTGGCGCGCATCGGCGGCGACGAGTTCACGGTGGTGATCGACGGGCTCGATTACCCCGAACAGGCGGCCAAGATCGCCGAAAAGCTCATTGAGCGCGTATCCGGAAGACGTCAGGTCGACGGCGTCGAGATCACGCTGGGTGCCAGCGTCGGCATTGCAACCTTTCCGGACTGCGGCTCGAATCTGGACGGTCTGCTGCGCGCGGCAGATATCGCCATGTACGAAGCCAAGCGTGCCGGACGGCAGCAATATCGGTTCTATGATCAGAACATGAACGGGCGCGCCCGCTCGCGACTGATGCTTGAGGAAAGCGTGCGTACGGCCATCGACGGCCGGGATTTTTCAGTGGTGTACCAGCCCCAGATTCACGTGGCGGATGGTCGCTTGCGGGGTTTCGAGGCTTTGCTGCGCTGGCAGCATCCTGCGGTCGGAGAGGTGCCGCCTGCGCTGTTCATTCCGCTGCTGGAAGAGACCCGACTGATCAACCGGCTCGGCAGCTGGATATTTGATCAGGGCGCCGAGCAGCGTCAGGCATGGAGCCGGATCTTCGCGCCTGACATGGTGCTGAGTGTCTGCGTCAGTCCCACGCAATTCTGTCTGCCCAATCTGGCTTCGGAATTGAAACGCGCCATGGATCGCTTCGAGCTGAAGCCGGGGCAGATCGAGGTGGAAATCACTGAAACCGCTTTGGTCAACAACCTGACACACAGCCATAAACAGCTGAAGTTGCTGCATGACGTCGGTGTGCGCATTGCGCTCGACGACTTCGGTACGGGCGAATGCTCGCTGTCGCACCTGCGCAATCTGCAACTCGACACCTTGAAGCTGGACAGGCGTTTTGTGGCCAACATCGTCGGATCAAAGCGCGAGGCGGCGATGGCCAGCAGTATCATCGACCTGAGCCGCAACCTCGATATGCTGGTCATTGCCGAAGGCGTCGAGACAGCCGAGCAGTATCAATGGCTGGCCGACAACGGCTGTCAGGTCATACAGGGCTTTCTGATCGCTCATCCGATGGTGCCGGAGGACGCGTTGCGCTTTCCCGGGCACTTTGACGTGGCGGGCTTGAGGCAGAGCAGATTGTTGTAGAATGGCGTTTTTCGATCTCATGCAAAGGCCCCATGACTGCGTCCAGCCATGCTCCGCTCAAATACCTGCAGGCCTATCCGCAGGCCCTGCAGGATCAGGTGCAGCAGCTGATTGCCGAGGATCGTCTGGCGGATTATCTACAGCAGCGCTACCCCGCGCGGCATCAGGTCCAGAGCGACAAGGCCCTTTACGCCTATGCGCTGGCGCTCAAGCAGGATCACCTGCGCAACGCGCCAGCCATCAAGAAGGTTCTTTTCGACAATCGCCTGGACCTGACCCATCGCGCGCTGGGCCTGCACACCAAGATATCCAGAGTGCAGGGTGGCAAGCTCAAGGCCAGTAACGAGATTCGTGTGGCCGCGCTGTTCAAGGAAGCGCCGCCGGAGTTTCTGAAAATGATCGTGGTGCACGAACTGGCTCATTTTCGTGAGTCGGACCACAACAAGGCGTTCTACCAGTTGTGCGAGCACATGTTGCCCGGTTATCACCAACTGGAATTCGATTTGCGCGTGTACCTGACGTACCGCGATCTGCAGGCCGCACGAGCGCCATGCTGAGCCAGGCACTGAAAAAGGATTCGACGATGCAGGTCAGCAAGACCAAAAGCAGTTTCTATCGCCGCCTGTACGTGGCGTACCTGATCGATTCACAGGTCGCCAGCAGTGTCCCTGAACTGATGGCGGCAACCGGCATGCCGCGTCGTACCGCGCAGGACACTATCAGTGCGCTTGCCGATCTGGACATTGTGTGTGACTTCGAGCAGCTCGAAGGCGGCCGCAATCACGCCGGCAGCTACCGGATCCGTGACTGGGGCGCCGTTGACAAGGGTTGGATCGCCGACAATCTGCCGCGCATCAAGGCTGTGCTGGAGTACCCCTGAGCGGTTTTCAGTCCAGATCGCGACGCATGCCGATATGCGGAATGTCGTCTTCCAGGTAGACCTCGCCCACCGGATTGAAGCCGTAGCGGCTGTAATAGCCTTGCAGATGCGCCTGGGCCGATAGATAGATGGGCTGGTCGGGCCATTTGCGTTCGGCGTTCTCCAGGGCCTGCTCCATCAGTTCATGGCCGATGCCCCTGCTGCGAATCGAAGGCGCTGTCACCACGCGGCCGATGGTCACGTCGCCGCCTTGCTGGATGGGGTCGAGCAAACGCAGGTAGGCGACCAGCTTGTCTTCCTGCCACGCCATCAGGTGGCAGGTGTCGCCCGTCAGGTCCTGTCCGTCGACGTCCAGATACACGCATTGCTGCTCGACCACAAACACCTCGGCACGCAGTTGCAGCACGGCATAGAGCTGCTGGATGCTCAGCTCGGTGTGATGTTTGCAGATCCATTTGATAGACATGTCGCAGACTCGCAGGGAAACCAGAAGCGAAGTCTAAACGTATCCGGCGACATTCCCAATAAACGCCGTCAACGTTATGAATGCTGCGCCGGTTGAGCATGTTGCTTGCCCGGCTTGTCTACTGCCTGCTTGAGGTCTTCAATTAAAAACGGCAGGCGCTTTAACGCGCGAGCGTTTCCCTGCCGATAGGATTAAATTGGGTATGCCGCCCCTTTCAGGAACCTGAGCATGTCGCAGTCGCTTCGAGCGGTGGGGTTGCTGGTCGTTCTGCTAATGGCGCAGGCCAACGCAGCTGAAAAGCTGCGTCTTGTAGCCGACCCCTGGCCTCCCTTTACCGACGCGCTGCTGCTCAACGGCGGGTTGGCGACCGATATCGTCAATACGGCGCTACGCCGTGCCGGGTACACCACGCTGTACGAGCAAGTGCCATGGGCGCGAGCGATGCTGGGCTTGAGCCAGGGGCGTCATGATGTATTGATCAATGCCTGGTTCAGCGAGGAGCGTACGAAAGTTGGCCAGTTTTCTGCACAATACCTGCTCAATCGGGTGCGCTTCATCAAGCGCAAGGACTCGCCGATTGGCACCCTGACCCATGAGCAATTGCACAGGTACGTCATCGCAGTGGTCCGGGGTTACGCTTATGCCCCTGCGTTTGACAACGACACCGAGCTGCAGAAAGTCCCGGTGCAAAACTTCTCCACCGCCATACGCATGCTTGCCGCCGAGCGTGTCGACCTGACCCTGGAAGACGAATACGTGGCCCGTTACAACCTGGCGATGGAGCCGGACGAGGTGCGTGACCGGGTCGAGTTTCTACCGGGCTCGTTGAGCGAGAACAGCCTGCATATTCTGGTCAGCCTGAAAAATCCCCACCACGACAAGATCGTCGCCGACTTCGATCGCGAAATTACCGCCATGAAAGCGGATGGCACCTACGATGAACTGCTCAGACTGCATGGGTTGCAGCAGTCTCCGGAGCTTTGATCAAGTGCGCGGCGAGGGTACGCAGCGGGGCCAGCTGGCGGCAGATCAGCGCCAGTTGGGCCTGCACCAGTCGCTGACTTTCGTCCATGTCTTCGGGCAGTTGCTCCAGTTGTGCGGCCAGCTCTTCCTCGACATCGCTCTGTACCGCAACCGGCTTCTTCTCGGCCAGCCCTGCAGCGATCTCGTCGATGCTGGCGGCCAGTGTGGCACCGACGTTATCGATCAGGTGTTCGCGGACATCGCTCGGCAACTGCGTATCACGGTGCGCGCCGAGGCCTGAAAGGTAGCTGAGCAGCGTGTGTGACAGCACCAGAAAGCGAAAGCCGACGTCGGCCTCCTTGCGGAAGTGGCCGGGCTCCATGAGCATGTTGGCCAGCGTGGTCGACAGCGCGGCGTCAGCATTGTGGGCGTTGCGCCGCGCCAGTCGGTAGGCCAGGTCGTCACTCTTGCCCTTGGCGTACTGTTGCATGATCTGCCGCAGGTAGATGCTGTTGCAGGTCAGGGTGTTGGCCAGCACCTTGTTCAGGCGCCGTCCCTGCCAGTCCGGCAGAAACAGGAACACTGCGAGGCCGGCGATAAGGCTGCCCAGCAACGTATCGAACAGCCGGGGCAGGAACAGGCCGTAACCGTCGCCGACCTGATTGAAGCAGAACAGCACCATCACCGTGATGGCGGCGGTCGACAGGGTGTAGCGCGTGGTGCGATTGACGAAGAACACCACCCCGGCCAGCACGGCGCACATCGATTGCAGAATCGGGCTGGTGACCAGATCGAACAGCACCCAGCCGACCGTCAGGCCAATCGCGGTGCCGATGATCCGCTGGCCGAGCTTGAGCCGGGTGGCGCCGTAGCTGGGCTGGCAGACGAACACCGTGGTCAGAATGATCCAGTAGCCCTGTGACGGGTGGATCAGGTGCACCATCGCGTAACCGATGGTCAATGCCAGCGGCAGTCGTAGCGCGTGACGAAACAGCAGCGAAGTCGGGGTCATCTGCAGGCGCAGGCGTGTCCAGACATCCTTGAGGTTGCGCGGCGAGCGGTCCAGCAGGCTGCTGTCGGTGGCATCGGCCACGGCGTCCGGGTTGCTGGCGTCGCTGATCAGACGATCCAGGGTGCCGAGGTTGGCGGCCAGCGCGCGCAGCGAACGCAGCAGGCCGCGCCAAGCAGGGTTGCTCTGGATGCGCAGGTGCTCAAGGGACGCGTGCAGGTCTTCCATGGCTTCGGCGAAGCTTGGGTCATACACGAACGGCTGCCGCAGCTGGATGGATTCTGACAGCGCCTGGCAGGCAGCGCCCTGTTGGCGCAGCAGGCGCTGGCAGCGGAACAGCACGTCGCTGTGGAAAAACGCATCGGCCAGTGAGTTGTAGGGGTAATGCGACGAGCTGGCGCGCTCGTGGATGTCCTGGGCGATGAAGTACAGCTTCAGGTAGCGGCTGACCTTGGAACCGGGGCGGCCGCTGCCGACGCGGTGCAGGATGATTTCCTTGGTGGAGTTCAGCGCGGCGACCACTTTGCCGTTCTGCTGCGCCAGTTCCAGACGGCGGGCCTCCACGTTGAGCGTGCGAATCGGTTCGAACAGGGTCGACTTGAGTTTCAGGTACTGGCCCAGCTCACGAAACAGTCGCGCCAGCGCCTGTTGCACCGGCTGGTTGGCAAACAGCATCTGCCACAGCACCGACAGCAGGCCGTACCAGGCTGCGCCCGCCACCAGCAGCATCGGTTCATGCCAGAAGTCCAGCACTTCACCGCCACGCTGATCGACGCCGATCATGGTGTAGACCGAAAGGATCAACGTGCCGTAGGCAATCGCGCCATAGCGTTCACCCAGCGCACCCAGCATGGTCAGGCAGAAGCTGGCCAGCGCCAGTGAACAGACAAACAGAATGGGGTAGGGGAAGAGCAGTTCGACGGCGAGGGCGGCGATGCTGAAACACACCAGTGTCACGGCCAGTGCGTTGAGTCGGCCCTGCCAGCTGTCGTCGGTCTCGGCCAGGGCGCAGGCAATAATCCCCAGAAACAGCGGGATCAGTAACGCCATTTCATTTTGATACCAGCACAGCGCCATGCTGCCGGTCAGTGCGATAAAGACTCGAACGCTATAGCTGAATTTATCCAGCGCCCACAATCGACGGAATGTATGACGGAGAGATTTCGATGCCATGGGTTAGCTTGACGGCCCTGTTCGCAATTGATCGATCGTGCAGGAGGATATGTACAGACCAAATGACTGGCTGTACATCCGCCTCGCAAAATTTATACCGGTTTGCCGTGTCGAGATGTTGCGTATCAGCGACTACGTCACACGTAGTGTGCAGCAGCATAGGCCGACGCCCACGCCCACTGAAAGTTGAAACCGCCCAGATGACCGCTCACGTCCAGCACTTCGCCCACGAAATATAGGCCGGGGGCTTTCAGCGACTCCATGGTCTTGGATGACACTTCGCGGGTGTCGATACCGCCCAGCGTCACTTCGGCCGTGCGATAACCCTCGGTGCCCGCCGGGACCACCTGCCAGCTCGCCAGCTTTTCGGCGATCTCGGCCAGTTCGGCGTGGGTGTACTGCTTCATCGGTCTGGAAACGAACCAGTGTTCGGCGATCAGGTTGGCCATCTTCTTGGTGAACATCTCGCCCAGCAGGGTTTTCAGTTCACTGTTGGGGCGCTCGGCCTGCTGCTGGTTGAGCCAGGCAGGCACGTCATGATCGGGCAGCAGGTTGATCTCCACGGTGTCACCGGGCTGCCAGAACGAGGAGATCTGCAGGATCGCCGGGCCACTGAGGCCGCGGTGGGTGAACAGAATGTTTTCGCGGAAGCTGGTGTCGTTGCAGCTCACCAGACAATCCACCGAGGTGCCTGACAGCTCGGTGCACAGCTCCTTGAGCTGATCGGTGATGGTGAACGGCACCAGCCCGGCGCGGGTCGGCAGCAGCGTGTGGCCGAACTGCTTGCCGACCTGATAGCCAAAACCGGTGGCGCCCAGCGTCGGAATCGACAGCCCGCCCGTGGCAATCACCAGCGACTGGCAGTTCAGGGTGCCCAGCGTGGTCTGCAGGCTGTAGCCGGCGTCGGTCTTTTCGATCTGCTGTACGGAGGTGTCCATGTGCAGGCTGACACCGGCCTGGCGGCACTCTTCCAGAAGCATTTCCAGAATGTCGCTGGACTTGTTGTCGCAAAACAGCTGGCCGAGTTTTTTCTCGTGATAAGGCACGCCATGCTTGGCGACCATCGCGATGAAATCCCATTGGGTGTAGCGGGCCAGGGCCGATTTGCAGAAATGCGGGTTCTGCGACAGGAAGTTGGCCTGCTCGGTGTACATATTGGTGAAGTTGCACCGCCCGCCACCGGACATCAGGATCTTCTTGCCGGGTTTGTTGGCGTGGTCGATCAACATCACCTTGCGCCCGCGAGCGGCAGCGGTGAACGCACACATCAGACCGGCAGCGCCGGCGCCAATGATTACAACGTCAGTAACGGGCACAGCGTGGTTCCTCGATCTTCAGGTCACGATCGTTCCCATGCTCCGCGCCAAGCTATGCACAAGCCTTTTTTTCTGGCCGAAGGCCGTGGGAGCGAACTTGTTCGCGAAAGGGCCGGTAGGTTCTCCGAAAATTTATCGTCTGAACTACCGTCTTCGCGAACAAGTTCGCTCCTACGCCCTGCGGGCAGAAGCCTGAAAACCGCGTTTTCAGGACCTTCGGGGCCTGTATATGACGCTCGGCGTGGAGTGTAGGGACTATCAGGGTCAACGATAAACTTTACAAAATCCGCACGCGCAGCGACTTGCCCTTGATCTTGCCGTTGTTCAAACGCTCCAGGGCCTGTTTGGCCATGCTGCGCTCGACGGCAACGTAGGCCTGGAAGTCGAAAATCGCGATCTTGCCGACCTGAGTGCCCGGGATGCCTGCCTCGCCGGTCAATGCGCCGAGGACGTCGCCTGGACGCAGCTTGTCCTTGCGGCCCGAGCCGATGCACAGCGTGGTCATGGCGGGCAGCAGCTTGCCGCCTTCCTTGATGCTCAGTCTGTCGTATTGCTGCCAGTTCAACGGCGCTTTCTGCAATTCTTCGATGGCACGGGCGCGCTGGCTTTCCGACGGAGCCACCAGGCTGACCGCGATGCCTTTCTCGCCCGCGCGGCCGGTACGGCCGACGCGGTGGATGTGGATTTCCGAATCACGCGCCAGTTCGACGTTGATCACCATGTCCAGCGCGTCGATATCCAGACCGCGCGCGGCCACGTCGGTGGCGACCAGTACCGAGGTGCTGCGGTTGGCGAACATCGCCAGCACCTGATCACGGTCACGCTGTTCCAGATCGCCATGCAGGCCGACGGCAGACATGCCCTTGGCGGTCAGGTGATCGACCACTTCCTGCACCTGCTGCTTGGTGAAGCAGAACGCCACGCAGGACGTCGGACGGAAATGGCCGAGTACCTTGACCACGGCTTCCAGGCGCTGCTCCGGGGAGATCTCGTAGAAAATCTGCTCGATCTGGCTGTCGGCGTGCAGTGCCTCGACCTTCACGGTCTGTGGATCACGCATGAATTTCGAGGACAACTGCTTGATGCCAACCGGGTAGGTCGCCGAGAACAGCAGGGTCTGACGGCGCTGCGGGGTCTGCTCGATGATGTCGGCGATGGCGTCGTAGAAACCCATGTCCAGCATGCGGTCAGCTTCATCGAGAATCAGCGTGTTAAGGCCGTCCAGGACCAGCGAGCCCTTGCGCAAATGCTGCTGTATGCGACCCGGGGTACCGACGATGATGTGCGCGCCATGCTCCAGCGAGCCGATCTGCGGGCCGAACGAAACGCCGCCACACAGGGTCAGGACCTTGATGTTGTCCTCGGAGCGCGCCAGACGGCGGATTTCCTTGGCCACCTGATCCGCCAGTTCGCGGGTCGGGCACATGACCAGTGCCTGGCAACCGAAGAAACGCGGGTTGATCGGGTTGAGCAGGCCGATGCCGAACGCAGCGGTCTTGCCGCTGCCGGTCTTGGCTTGCGCGATCAGGTCCATGCCCTTGAGGATCACCGGCAGGCTCTGCGCCTGAATCGGTGTCATTTCGGCATAACCAAGCGACTCCAGGTTAGCCAGCATGGCAGCGGACAGAGGCAGAGAATTGAAAGCGGTGTTAGTCACGACGGTGAACCTGCAAAACAAAAATGTCGCGTAGTGTATCACCCGCCAGTCAGACCTGGCACCGACGATAAAGGTCGTGGGAGCGAGCTTGCTCGCGAAGGGGCTCTTACAGTCCCAGAAGATGGTTCGTGAGCAATGCGGATCGCCGCCCCGGTCACTCCCACAGGATCCAGCAATGAGCGCGGAGCATGGGCACGATAGCCAGACAAAAAAATCCCCGCTGGAGGGCGGGGTTGAGGTTCGAGCGTGGCAGCTCGCAAAGGTGTACAGCAAGGCCCGTCCGGGGACGGGCCTGCAGGGCTTACAGCAGGATTGTGCGGATATCCGCCAGCAATTCGCTCAAGCGCTTGGTGAAGCGGGCAGCAGCTGCGCCGTTGATCACGCGGTGATCGTAGGACAGCGACAGCGGCAGCATCAGTTTCGGCTGGAAGGCTTTACCGTCCCAGACGGGCTGGATGGTTGCCTTGGAAACACCGAGGATCGCCACTTCCGGCGCGTTGACGATCGGCGTGAAGCCGGTGCCGCCAATGTGGCCGAGGCTGGAGATGGTGAAGCACGCGCCCTGCATGTCGTTCGCAGTCAGTTTCTTGTTGCGCGCCTTTTCCGCCAGGGCGGCGGCTTCGGCGGCCAGTTGCAACAGGCTCTTCTGGTCGACGTCGCGGATGACCGGGACCAGCAGGCCGTCCGGGGTGTCCACGGCAAAGCCGATGTGCACGTACTTCTTGCGGATCACGGCCTTGCCGCTAGGTGCCAGCGACGCGTTGAAGTCCGGCAGCTCCTTGAGCAGGTGGGCGCAGGATTTGAGCAGCAGTGGCAGAACGGTCAGCTTGACGCCAGCCTTCTCGGCAGCGCCTTTCTGCGCCACACGGAAAGCTTCCAGGTCGGTAATGTCGGCCTGGTCGAATTGCGTGACGTGCGGAATGTTCAGCCAACTGCGGTGCAGACCGGAAGCGCCGAGTTGCATCAGTCGCGTCATCGGTACTTCTTCGATCTCGCCGAAACGGCTGAAATCGACTTCCGGAATCGGCGGGATGCCCGAGCCGCCGCTTGCGCCGCCAGCTGGAGCTTCCTTGGCCTTCTGCATCATGGTTTTGACGTAAGCCTGAACGTCTTCTTTCAGCACACGGCCGTGCGGGCCGGTGGAGCTGACCGCGCTCAGCTCGACGCCGAATTCGCGGGCCAGCTGACGAACGGCCGGGCCTGCATGAACCTTGGCACCGTCTTTGGCCGGAGCCGCTGGAGCAGCCGGCGCGGGTGCTGCTTCTGCCTTGGGAGCAGGGGCAGCAGGAGCTGCGGCCTCAGCCTTGGCCGGCGCAGCGGCGGGTGCGCTGGCAGCAGGGGCCGGAGCAGCGGCAGGCGCGGCGCCTTCGACTTTCAGTTTCAGGATCAGGTCGCCGGTACCGACTTCCTGGTCCAGCTTGACTTCGATGCTCTCGACAACGCCTGCTGCCGGAGACGGGATCTCCATGCTGGCCTTGTCGGATTCCAGGGTGATCAGCGACTGATCGGCCTGGATGCTGTCACCGACCTTGACCATCAGTTCGATGATCTTGGCCTTGCCCGACGAACCGATGTCCGGTACGTGGATATCCTGAACGCTGGCGCTGGCTGCCGGAGCAGGCTCGGCGGCGGCCGCAGGTGCAGGTGCCGCTTCAGCCGGCTTTTCCGCAGCAGCAGGGGCAGCGGCAGGTTCGGCAGCAGGTGCCGGGGCCGCAGCCGCCTCACCTTCCACTTCCAGTTCGAACAGCTCGTCGCCTTCTTTCAGGCGGTCGCCCAGCTTGACCTTCATGGTCTTGATGACACCAGCCTTGGGAGCAGGGATTTCCATGCTCGCCTTGTCCGACTCAAGCGTCAGAACGCTCTGGTCGGCTTCGATGCGATCACCGACCTTGACCATCAATTCAATGACTTCGCCTTCACCGTTGCCGATGTCGGGTACACGAATTAACTCACTCACTATGTCTCTCCTTAGGAGAACCTGTTCACTCACGAATACGCTGGCTCAGTTACAACGAAACAGCGTTGGATGCTCATTTACGTCGAGTAAATTCCGCATCCTCGGCTGTTCACGCTCTGATCAGCGCTCTTGAAGCAGACTCTTAGCAGTCCAGTGGATTGCGTTTTTCAGGATCGATACCGAACTTGGCGATGGCTTCAGCCACGACTTTAGGTTCGATATCGCCACGATCAGCCAAGGCTTCCAGGGCTGCCAGCACCACGAAGTGGCGATCGACTTCAAAGAAGTGACGCAGCTTCTTGCGGCTGTCGCTACGGCCGAAACCGTCGGTGCCTAGGACTTTGTATTCCTTGGTTGGAACCCACTGACGAATCTGATCAGCGAACAGCTTCATGTAATCCGTGGATGCGATGACCGGACCTTTGCGACCGTTCAGGCACTCCTCGACATAGCTCAGCTGCGGCTTCTGGCCAGGGTGCAGACGGTTGTTGCGCTCTGCAGCCAGACCGTCGCGACGCAGCTCGTTGAAGCTGGTAACGCTCCACACGTCGGCACCGATGTTGAACTCGTCACGGAGAATCTTCGCCGCTTCGCGAACTTCACGCAGGATGGTGCCCGAGCCCAGCAGCTGGACGTGGTGCGCCGCTTCCTTGGTGTCTTCTTCGAGCAGGTACATGCCCTTGACGATGCCTTCTTCCACACCGGCCGGCATGGCTGGCTGGGCGTAGGACTCGTTCATCACGGTCAGGTAGTAGAAAACGTCCTGCTGCTCTTCGAACATCCGGCGCATGCCGTCCTGGATGATCACTGCCAGTTCGTAACCGTAAGTCGGGTCGAAGGTGCGGCAGTTCGGGATGGTCGATGCCAGGATGTGGCTGTGACCGTCTTCGTGCTGCAGGCCTTCACCGTTCAGCGTGGTACGGCCGGCGGTGCCGCCAACCAGGAAGCCACGGGTGCGGCTGTCGCCAGCGGCCCAGGCCAGGTCGCCGATACGCTGGAAACCGAACATCGAGTAGAAGATGTAGAACGGAATCATCGGCTGGTTGTGGCTGGAATACGAAGTACCGGCAGCGATGAAGGAGGACATGGCGCCCGCTTCGTTGATGCCTTCTTCGAGGATCTGGCCTTTCTTGTCTTCGCGATAGAACATCACCTGTTCTTTATCGACTGGCTCGTAGAGCTGGCCGACCGACGAGTAGATGCCCAGTTGGCGGAACATGCCTTCCATACCGAAGGTACGCGCTTCGTCCGGGATGATCGGCACGATGCGCTGACCGATTTCCTTGTCCTTGACCAGTTGCGTCAGGATGCGCACGAAGGCCATGGTGGTGGAAATTTCGCGATCGCCCGAGCCATCCAGGATGGCCTTGAGGGTCTCGAGTGGCGGGGTCGGCAGGCTGAAGCTCTGCGCACGACGCTGCGGTACGAAACCACCCAGCGCAGCACGACGCTCGCTCAGGTAACGGGCTTCGGCACTGCCTTCTTCCGGCTTGTAGAACGGCAGGGCTTCGAGTTCGGAGTCCTTGACCGGGATGTCGAAACGGTCACGGAAGTGACGCAGGCTGTCGACATCGACCTTTTTGGTGTTGTGCGCAGTGTTTTTCGCTTCGCCGGCGCCAGTGCCATAACCCTTGATGGTCTTGGCCAGAACCACGGTCGGTTGACCCTTGTGGTTGACGGCTTCGTGGTAGGCCGCATAGACCTTGTACGGGTCGTGGCCGCCACGGTTGAGTTTCCAGATCTCGTCGTCGGACAGATCGGCAACCATGGCCTTGAGTTCAGGCGAGTTGAAGAAGTGCTCGCGGACGAACGCGCCGTCCTTGGCCTTGTAGTTCTGGTATTCGCCGTCGATGACTTCGTCCATACGACGTTGCAGGATACCGTCGACGTCCTTGGCCAGCAGTGGGTCCCAGAAACGGCCCCAGATGACTTTGGTGACGTTCCATTGGGCGCCACGGAACACGCCTTCGAGTTCCTGGATGATCTTGGCGTTGCCGCGAACCGGACCGTCGAGGCGCTGCAGGTTGCAGTTGACGACGAAGATCAGGTTGTCGAGCTTCTCGCGACCGGCCAGGGCAATGGCGCCCAGGGATTCCGGCTCGTCGGTCTCGCCGTCACCCAGGAAGCACCAGACTTTCTGCTTGCCTTCCGGGATGTAGCCGCGGTGCTCCAGGTACTTCATGAAGCGCGCCTGGTAGATCGCCTGGATCGGGCCAAGGCCCATCGATACGGTCGGGAACTGCCAGAAATCTTTCATCAGCCACGGGTGTGGGTAAGACGACAGGCCATTGCCGTCGACTTCCTGACGGAAGTTGGTCATTTGCTCTTCGGTGATGCGGCCTTCCATGAACGCACGGGCGTAAACGCCTGGCGATGCGTGACCCTGGAAGTAGATCAGGTCGCCGCCGTGTTCGTCGGTCGGGGCCTGGAAGAAGTAGTTGAAGCCGATGTCGTACAGCGTGGCGCTGGAGGCGAAGCTGGAGATGTGGCCGCCCAGATCCGGGTCGCCGATGTTGGTTTTGACAACCATGGCCAATGCGTTCCAGCGCACCAGCGAGCGAATGCGGCGTTCCATGAACAGGTCGCCAGGCATGCGTGCTTCGTGGGTGACAGGAATGGTATTGCGATATGGCGTGGTGATGGCGTACGGCAGCTGCGAACCACTACGGGTGGCCAGCTCGCCCAAACGGGTCATCAGGTAGTGAGCGCGGTCTTCGCCTTCTTTGTCGAGAACCGATTCCAGGGCGTCCAGCCATTCCTGGGTTTCGACGGGATCGAGGTCTTGCATGGCTTGCTCCAGGGCGGAAAGGCTTCCAGAATCGGTTGCCTGAGTTTGCGACTGGCCTTGTGGGCAGACGACATAAATTCTTGGATTTCCGGAGGGTGGGATCCGGCGGCGTGTAGTTTTACTACAAGTCGACGACGATTTCAGCCCTCCGAGTATCGGACCCAGTAGTAAAACTACAGAGAAGCGACTCAATCGCTCCTGTTGTCGTGTAGCTTAAAACGTTACTGTTGATCGCTATTGAATATCTTGCAGGGAAAAAGCGGATTTTTATGCTTCTAATTTGATTTTTCCAGCAATTTATAACCTTTGTTCGACAAGCGGTGCTGGCAGACGCGTCTCGCCGTAACGACGGACGGGCGTCTGCACGCCGATCAAGGATAGACCATGAGCCTACCTTTACTGGCCGAATTTCCGGCCATTCTGCTGCCATCGATCACCCGCGCCCGCCAGATGTTTCAGGCTGCGCTGACTGCCCTGTCCGAGGACGCGCTGGCTTCTTTCAACGCTTGGCCCGAGGCGCGACAGGCAGCCTTCGACCGGGTCTGCGCCGCCAGTGATTTTGTAACCGAACAAGTCTGCCGTGATCCGCAGATGCTTCTGCAACTGGCCGATTCGGGCGAGCTGGAGCGTAGCTTCGCTGCCGGCCAATTGCGCGGTCAGCTTGCCGACGCGTTGTCGAGCACCGCCAGCGAGGATGAGCTGGGGCGTAATCTACGTCGACAGCGCGCACGCCAGCAAGTCCGGATTATCTGGCGCGACCTGACCCGTCAGGCAAACCTGATCGAAACCTGCCGTGACCTGTCGGACATGGCCGATGCGTCGATCGATCTGGCTTACCACTGGTTGTACGCCCGGCATTGCCAGCAGTTCGGCACCCCGACCGGTCGTCATTCCGGGCAGCCCCAGCACATGGTCATCCTGGGCATGGGCAAGCTTGGCGCGGTGGAACTGAACCTGTCCTCTGACATAGACCTGATCTTCGGCTACCCGGAGGGCGGCGAAACCGTCGGCACCAAGCGTGCGCTGGACAATCAGGAGTTTTTCATTCGTCTGGGCCAACGGCTGATCAAGGCGCTCGACCCGGTGACCGTCGACGGTTTCGTGTTTCGGGTCGACATGCGCCTGCGCCCTTACGGTTCTTCCGGGGCACTGGTGCTCAGCTTCAATGCGCTGGAGCAGTATTACCAGGACCAAGGCCGGGACTGGGAACGTTACGCGATGATCAAGGCGCGCGTGGTCGGTGGCGATCAGGCGGCCGGTGCCGAATTGCTGGCGATGCTGCGTCCGTTCGTGTATCGCCGCTATCTGGATTTCTCGGCCATCGAAGCGCTGCGCACCATGAAGCAGCTCATTCAGCAGGAAGTGAAGCGCAAGGGCATGGCGGAAAACATCAAGCTGGGTGCCGGTGGCATTCGCGAGGTGGAGTTCATTGCCCAGGCCTTTCAACTGATTCACGGCGGCCGCGACCTGAGTCTGCAGCAGCGGCCGCTGTTCAAAGTGCTGAAAACCCTCGAGGGGCAGGGTTATCTGCCCTCGGCGGTGACCGAAGAGTTGCGCGAGGGCTACGAGTTTCTGCGTTATACCGAGCACGCCATTCAGGCGATCGCCGACCGTCAGACGCAGATGCTCCCGGACAACGAACAGGATCAGGCGCGCGTTGCCCTGATCATGGGCTTCGCTGACTGGGCTGCCTTTCACGAACGGCTCATGTACTGGCGTGGCCGTGTGGCCTGGCACTTCCGCCAGGTCATTGCTGACCCCGATGCTGATCCGGACGACGAGCAAGATGAAGATGGCGAAGTGGTGGTGGGAGGCGAATGGCTGCCGTTGTGGGAAGAGTCCCAGGACGAAGAAGCCGCAGGTCGCCAACTGTTGCAGGCCGGCTTCGTCGATGCCGAGAAGGCGCTGAAACATCTGGCCAACCTGCGCAGCAGCCCCAACCTGCGTTCGATGCAGCGTCTGAGCCGTGAGCGGCTGGACGCGTTCATCCCTCGTCTGCTGGCTCAGGCGGTGGAACATGAGAAGCCCGACCTGGTCCTGGAGCGTGTGCTGCCCTTGGTCGAGGCCGTCGCGCGGCGCTCGGCGTACCTGGTGCTGCTCACGGAAAACCCCGACGCGCTGCGACAGCTGCTGACCCTGTGCGCCGCCAGCCCGTGGATTGCCGAACAGATCGCGCGTTTCCCGTTGCTGCTCGATGAGTTGCTTAACGAGGGGCGCCTGTTCAATCCGCCGCTGGCCCCGGAACTGGCGGCCGAGCTGCGCGAGCGGCTGATTCGTATCCCTGAGGACGATCTCGAGCAACAGATGGAAGCCCTGCGGCATTTCAAGCTGGCGCACAGCCTGCGCGTCGCGGCGTCCGAGATATCCGGCAGCCTGCCGTTGATGAAAGTCAGTGATTACCTGACCTGGCTGGCCGAGGCGATTCTCGATCAGGTGCTCGCGCTGGCCTGGCGCTACAGCGTGGCCCGCCACGGTACGCCTTTGCGTCCGGACGGCACGTTGTGCGATCCGGGCTTCGTGATCGTCGGCTACGGCAAGGTCGGCGGTATCGAGCTGGGGCACGGCTCCGATCTGGATCTGGTGTTCATTCATGATGGCGATCTGGAGGCCGAGACCGACGGTGCCAAACCGATCGACACTGCGCAGTTCTTCACCCGGCTGGGGCAGCGGGTGATCCATTTGCTGACCACACAAACCAACTCCGGTCAGCTGTATGACGTCGACATGCGCCTGCGGCCTTCGGGAGCGTCTGGCCTTTTGGTCAGCTCTCTGGGCGCTTTCGCCCGTTATCAGGCCAATGAAGCCTGGACCTGGGAGCATCAGGCACTGGTCCGTGCGCGGGTCATGACCGGCAGCCGGGATGTCGGCGAGCAATTCGAGAAGGTCCGTGCCGATGTACTGGGGCGCGAACGCGATCTGGACAAGCTGCGCGCCGAAGTCAGCGAAATGCGCGCCAAGATGCGTGACAACCTTGGTACCCGTGCGACAGCGGCCGGCAGGGCGGCCAATGCCTTCGAGGCGGCGGTGCCATTCGACCTCAAGCAGGACGCCGGAGGTATCGTCGATATCGAATTTATGGTGCAATACGCCGCCTTGGCGTGGTCCAGAGAGCATCCCGCGCTGCTGCAATACACCGATAACATCCGGATTCTCGAAGGGCTGGAAGAGGCCGGGCTGCTGCCGGATACGGATGCCGGCCTGTTGCGCGAAGCCTATAAGGCGTATCGCTCGGCGGCACATCGCCAGGCCTTGCAGAAGCAAGCGGGCGTGGTCAGCGGCGATCAGTTTCATGCCCAGCGGCGTGAGGTGATGCGGATCTGGACGCAGATGGGGTTGAGCTGAGCCTCACGGCAACGCCACATTCCGCTGCAACACTCTATAAAGCTATGACAGGGAGGCGACAGGTTGTGTGGGAACGTCACGCAGTCTGATCGGCCTCCCTGATCGTTTCTGGTCGTTTTTGGATAGAACATGAAAATTCTGATCGTTGGGCCTAGCTGGGTCGGTGACATGGTGATGGCACAAACGCAGTTCCAGTGTCTGAAACAGCGTCATCCCGAGTGCGAAATCGACGTGCTGGCCCCTGAGTGGAGCCGTCCGATACTGGAGCGCATGCCGGAGGTTCGCGCTGCGCTCAGTTTTCCGCTGGGTCACGGTGCCCTGGAACTGGCGACCCGTCGCCGGATCGGCAAGTCTCTGGCTGGCCAATACGATCAGGCTATCCTGCTGCCCAACTCGCTGAAATCCGCGCTGGTGCCGTTTTTCGCCGGTATCCCGAAGCGCACCGGTTGGCGCGGCGAGTTTCGTTACGGCTTGCTCAACGACGTGCGAACCCTCGACAAGCAGCGCTACCCGCTGATGATCGAACGTTTCATGGCCCTGGCCTTCGACAAGGGCGCCGAGTTGCCGCGTCCTTACCCGCGACCGAGCCTACGCATCGACCCGACCACGCGCGATGCTGCACTGAGCAAATTCGGCCTCACGCTGGATCGCCCGGTACTGGCGCTGTGCCCCGGCGCGGAGTTCGGCGAGTCCAAGCGCTGGCCCGCCGAACATTACGCACAGGTTGCCGACGCGAGCATTCGCGAAGGCTGGCAGGTCTGGCTGTTCGGCTCGAAAAAGGATCACCCGGTCGGTGAGAGCATTCGCCAGGAGCTGATTCCCGGCCTGCGCGAGGAGTCCGTCAACCTCAGTGGCGAGACCACGCTGGCCGAAGCCATTGACCTGCTGTCGTGCGCCGACGCGGTGGTGTCCAACGATTCCGGCCTGATGCATGTGGCCGCAGCGCTGAACCGTCCGCTGGTGGCTGTCTACGGTTCGACCTCGCCGGGCTTCACGCCGCCGCTGGCCGACGCAGTGGAGGTGGTGCGTCTGGGCATCGAGTGCAGCCCGTGCTTCGAGCGCACCTGCCGTTTCGGCCATTACAACTGCATGCGTCTGCTTGAGCCGGACGCCGTGACTCAGGCGCTGACCCGTCTGAGTAGCACGCCGGTGGAGGTTGCCTGATTTTGCGGGTACTGCTGATCAAGACGTCTTCACTGGGTGATGTGATCCATGCCTTGCCCGCGCTGACCGATGCGGCGCGCGCGCTGCCCGGCATTCGCTTCGACTGGGTGGTCGAGGAAGGCTTCGCGGAAATTCCCGCCTGGCATCCGGCGGTCGACAGGGTCATCCCGGTGGCGATTCGCCGCTGGCGCAAGCACCTCTGGCAGACCTTCAGGTCCAGGGAATGGCGACGCTTCAAACAGCAGGTGCGCGAACAGCGCTATGATCTGGTGATCGATGCGCAGGGCCTGTTCAAAAGTGCCTGGCTGACACGCTATGTCGATGCGCCGGTGGCCGGTCTGGACCGCGATTCGGCACGCGAGCCGGTCGCCAGTCGCTTTTACGATCGCGCTTTTCCAGTGGCACGCGGGCAGCATGCGGTCGAGCGGCTGCGTCAGCTGTTCGCTCAGGCGCTGGGTTATCCACAGCCGTCCGGCATGGGCGATTACGGTCTCAAGCCACTGGCGACCCTGGATGACAGTTTGCAGGCCCCGTTCGTGCTGTTCCTGCATGGCACGACCTGGGACACCAAGCACTGGCCCGAGCTGTACTGGCGGCAACTGGCCGAATTGATGGCTGCGCGCGGTCTGCAGGTGCAGTTGCCGTGGGGCAATCCGGCAGAGAAAGCTCGCGCCGAGCGTATTGCCGAGGGGCTGAGCAGTGCGCACGTGCTGCCAAAGCTCAATCTGGCAGGGGTTGCGCGGGTGCTGGCCAGCGCGCAGGCGTGCGTCGCGGTAGACACCGGCATCGGGCACCTGGCCGCAGCACTGGATGTGCCGACCATTTCCCTGTTCGGCCCGACCAATCCGGGCCTGACCGGGGCCTACGGCAAGTCGCAGGTGCATCTGGCCAGCGACTACCCGGGCTGCACGCCGTGCCTGCAAAAGAAATGCACGTACCAACCGACCGCCGACGATCAGCGCCGGTTCGACCTTAAGCGCGAGTGGCCAATGTGCTTCACTCGCTTGAATCCCGAGCGAGTAGCGAGCCAATTGGGCGCGCTGTTGCTGGCAAAGGAACCTGGCTGATGCAACTGGCTTTTGTACTCTACAAATACTTCCCGTTCGGCGGCCTGCAACGCGACTTCATGCGCATCGCGCTGGAGTGCCAGCAGCGCGGCCATCAGATCCGCGTCTATACCCTGATCTGGGAAGGCGATGTGCCGCCCGGTTTCGAGGTGCTGGTGGCGCCGGTCAAGGCGTTCTTCAATCATCGGCGCAACGAAAAGCTCAGCGCCTGGATGGAAGCGGACCTGGCCAAGCGCCCGGTGGACCGCCTGATCGGTTTCAACAAGATGCCCGGTCTGGATGTGTATTACGCCGCCGACGGCTGTTTCGAGGACAAGGCGCAGAACCTGCGCAGCCCGCTGTATCGCAAGTGGGGCCGTTATCGCCACTTTGCCGACTACGAGCGCGCGGTGTTCGCCAAAGACTCGAAAACCCAGGTGCTGATGATTTCCGAAGTGCAGCAGCCGCTGTTCATCAAGCATTACGACACCCCGCCGTCGCGCTTCCATTTGCTGCCGCCGGGCATTTCCCAGGATCGCCGCGCGCCGCCGGATGCGCCTGAGATCCGTGCAGGCTTTCGCAAGGAATTCGGCCTTGGCGACGATGACCTGTTATTGGTGCAGATCGGCTCCGGTTTCAAGACCAAGGGCGTGGATCGCAGCCTCAAGGCGCTTGCGGCTCTGCCCGCTGAACTGAAGAAGCGCACGCGGCTGTTTGTAATCGGTCAGGACGACCCCAAAGTATTCCAATTGCAGAGCGCGGCGCTCGGCCTGGGTGATCAGGTGACCTTCATGAAAGGGCGCAGCGATATTCCGCGTTTTCTGCTGGGCGCCGACCTGCTGATTCATCCGGCCTACAACGAAAACACCGGGACCGTGCTGCTCGAAGCGCTGGTTGCCGGTTTGCCGGTCCTGGTCAGTGCGGTCTGTGGTTACGCTCACTATATTGCCGAGGCCGATTGCGGGCGTGTGCTGGATGAGCCGTTCGAGCAGGCGCAGCTCAATCGCTACCTAGCGCAGATGCTTGAGGACGATGCCGCCCGCAGCGCGTGGTCGCGCAATGGCCTGACCTTTGCCGACACGGCAGACCTTTACAGCATGCCGCAACACGCTGCGGATGTGATTCTGGCGGAGCACTATTGATGAAGCTGTTCCTTGCTGAGCCGTTCAAGAGCCTGTGGGCGGGGCGCGATGCGTTCGTCGAGGTCGAAGGCCTGAGCGGTGAGGTCTACCGCGAGCTGGAAGGGCGCCGCACGCTGCGCACCGAGGTCGACGGGCGCGGTTACTTCGTCAAGATCCACCGCGGCATTGGCTGGGGCGAGATCGCCAAGAATCTGGCAACCGCCAAGCTGCCGGTACTCGGCGCGGGCAAGGAATGGGACGCCATCGAGCGTCTGCATGAAGTCGGCGTCCCGACCATGACCGCCGTGGCCTATGGTGAGCGTGGCAGCAACCCTGCCGCGCAGCACTCGTTCATCGTCACCGAAGAACTCGCACCGACCACCAGCCTTGAAGACGTCAGCCTCAACTGGCGCAACGAGCCGCCCGAGCCGCGTCTGAAGAGAGCCTTCATTGCCGAAGTCGCCCGCATGGTCGGCATGATGCACCGCGCCGGTGTCAATCATCGCGACTGCTACATCTGCCATTTTTTGCTGCACACCGACAAACCGGTGACCGCTGACGATTTCAAACTCTCGGTCATCGACCTGCACCGTGCCCAGACCCGCCGTGCGATCACGCCACGCTGGCGCAACAAGGACCTGGCCGCGCTGTATTTTTCAGCGTTGGACATCGGCCTGACCCGCCGCGACAAACTGCGTTTTCTCCAGGGCTATTTCCAGAAGCCGTTGCGCGAAATCCTGCTCAAGGAAGCGACGCTGCTGACCTGGCTGGATAAAAAAGCCGACAAGTTGTATCAGCGTAAAGTGCGCTACGGAGACGCACTCTGATGGCGGGCTGGAAGCTCGAGCCCGAGTACGCGTTCCTGGAGCCGGAATTTGGCAGCCTGGATGCCGTATTTGCCTTGCAGGGGCAGCAGTTGACCCGCGATCCGCTGTCCGACGTGATCCGCGTCGAGCGCGCCGGGGTTTATTACTACGTCAAACGCTACGTGGGTGCGGGCAAGGGCCTGCGTCGCTACATGGGCAAGCCGAGGGTCAAGTCCGAGTGGCAGAACCTCAAGCGCTTTGCCAAATGGGGCATCCCCACCGCAGAAGTCGTGGCCTGGGGGCTGGAGCGTAATGGCGCGGCGTATGATCGCGGCGCATTGATCACGCGTGGCTTGCCGAACACCGAAGACTTGTCGGCACTGGCGCAACGCAAGGATCCGCGACTGGCCGACCGCCACTGGGTCGATGCAGTCAGTCGCCAGCTGGCTGCCTTTACCCGGATCATGCACGACAACCATTTCACGCATAACGATTTGAAATGGCGCAACCTGTTGGTGGATAACGAAGGCAAGCTGTTTTTCATCGATTGCCCCAATGGTGCATTCTGGTGGAGCTTCATGCTGCGCTATCGGATCACCAAGGATCTGGCCTGCCTGGACAAGGTCGCGAAGTATCATTTGTCGGCCACCCAGCGCCTGCGCTTCTACCTGCAATACCGCCAGCGAACGCGTTTGAACGCCTCCGACAAAAAACGTATTCGACATATCGTCAGCTTTTTCGAGGGCCGTGAATGAGCGTTTTTATTGCCAGTGCCGACCAGCCTTTACTGGCGCGTCACAACCTGGCTGATTTTGAATCGCTTTGGAACATCCGACTCGATGCGGTCGATGAACCCAATACCGGGCGCGGTGGCTGGAGCAGTGTGTTCCGCCTCGACCTGGACGGTCAGGGTTTTTACCTCAAGCGTCAGAGCAATTACCTGACTCACACGTTGCATCACCCGTTTGGCGAACCGTCGTTTTCGCGCGAGTTTCGTAACATCAGTCGCTATCGCAAGCTGGGCATCCCGGCGTTGCAGGCGGTGTTCTATGGCGAGCGCAAGGTCGACGGCGAACGCCGGGCGATCCTGATGACGCGTGCGCTGGACGGCTGGACCGATCTCGACGAACTGTTGCAGCAGTGGAACCAGATGGACGCTCCTCAGCGTCAGGCAATACTGCACGCCTGCGGCCAGCTGGCGCGCACGCTGCACGGCGCCGGACAGGTGCATGGCTGCTTCTACCCCAAACATATTTTTCTTCAGGCAGCCGGTACGGGGTATCAGGCGCAACTGATCGACCTGGAAAAAACCCGCCCGGTGATCTTCGGCAAGCGTGACCTTGCCCGCGACCTCGAACCGCTGCTGCGCCGTGCGCCCATGTGGAATGAAACCGATCGGCGCGAGTTGCTGGCGGCTTACCTGCACGCCACGCCGAACAGCCTGCTGGTCGACGCCTGGAGTGCGCGCCTTGGCAAGCGCGGCGCTCACAAACGAGACCTTCAACACCGCGATGATAAAGAGACCCGTTGATGCGCCTGTCTGAACTCAAGACCGCCGGACGTACCCCCGAGTTGCCGATGAGCCTGACGCTGGCCGATGCTGCCGGATCGGCTGAACTGCAATTGCTGACCCTGCTGCGTGTCTTGCCGGGGCAACGCTATGTCGGGGCCGGTGTCTGGCGAGGCCGAACGGTGCTGGCAAAACTGCTGGTGGGCGACAAGGCGGCCCGACACTTTCAGCGTGAGCTGGCCGGGGTAAGGCTGCTTGCCGAACAGGGCCTGACCACACCGCTGCTGCTGGCCGACGGTCTGCAGGACGGCGAGGGTGGCTGGCTGTTGTTCGAGTTTCTGGAACAGGCGCCAAGCCTGGGCGATGCGTGGAACGCTGTTCAGCACCTGGCACCGCTGGCAGACGAGCAGCAAGCGGTGCTCGGCGAGGCACTATCGGCCATTGCCCTGCAGCACGCAAAGGGCCTGTGGCAGGAAGACCTGCACCTGGACAACCTGCTGCGCCACAAGGGGCAGCTGTACCTGATCGATGGCGCCGGTATTCGTGCTGAACAGGCCGGTACGCCGTTGTCCCGGCAAAAAGTGCTGGAAAACCTCGGCGTGTTCTTTGCCCAGTTGCCCAGGTCTTTTGAACCGTTTACTGAAGAGCTGTTGGTGCATTACCTGTTGAGCAATGCCGAGCATGGTTTGCCGATGGAAGCGCTGCAAAAGCAGATCGACAAGGTTCGCAGCTGGCGGCTCAAGGACTTCATGAGCAAAACCGTGCGCGACTGCAGTCTGTTCAGTGTCGAGGACAGCGCTTCGGTGTTCCGCGCCATTCGTCGTGAGGAAGAACCCGCGATGCTGCCGGTGCTGAGTCAGGCGGATGCCTTGCTCGACAAGGGCCATCTGTACAAGACCGGTGGCGCTGCGAGTGTCGGGCGGGTTGAGGTCAATGGTCGTCCGCTGGTCATCAAGCGCTACAACATCAAGAATTTCAGCCACTGGCTCAAGCGCTTCTGGCGCCCCAGCCGGGCCTGGCATTCGTGGCGCGAAGGCAACCGGCTGATGTTCCTCGGTATCGCCACACCCAAACCGCTGGCCGTGCAGGAAAAGCGCTTTCTTGGCTTGCGCAGCAAGGCCTGGCTGGTGACCGAGTTCATCGATGGGCCGGACATCATCGAACGCTTCGCTGCGTATGTGGAAAGTGGTGATGCGCCAGAGGTCGAACTGTTGGCGCTGGATCGGCTTTTTGCGCAGCTTATCCAGGCACGCATCAGCCATGGTGATTTCAAGGGGCATAACCTGTTCTGGCACGTCGATCGCTGGGCGATGATCGACCTGGACGCCATGCAGCAGCACAGCTCGCAGTCGTCATTCGCTGCCGCCTACGCCCGAGACCGTGCCCGCTTCATGCGCAACTGGCCAGCGCAGAGCGCGCTGCACCAGTTGCTGGAACAGCGCTTGCCGAAGCTTGCGACGGACTGAGCCCGGCTGACCCTCGTGCCAGCGCGGAGCGCTCATCGGTAGGTGTAGATTATCGTGCCAATGCTCCGCGTTGGCATGCCGTTCCGGACGCTCCGCGTCCTCTGGGTGACGCAGAGCGTCACGAAAGGCATTCCCACGCGGAGCATGGGAACGATCATCGGTAGTGGCTGACTCTCGCGCCAATGCTCAAGTGATGCGTTTGAGGTTCATCGCTTCGAGTGCTGCCACCAGTGCATCGATGTCGTCGAAGGGTTTGAGGTGGATGCGCGGCCAGCGCAGACGCTCGATGTACAGCTTGCCCTCTTCATTGCGCAGCACCGGTGTGTGGTGAACCCAGGTGTCGCGTGCGCGATGAATGATGGTTGGCAGGTTGCCTTCACCCTCCTGCACCAGAAACATTCCCGGCCTGGAAAGGCGGTTTTCGATGCTCGGCAGCCTGACCGGCTGTGACCGCAACACCTCCATCTCCACCCGATAATCAGCTTTGATGTACACCTTGTCATCCGCTATGCCGCCCGAGACGAGCTCCCCCGGATCCAGCGTTACTCCCCTCGAATGCCCCGGTGCCACATCGACGACCCGCAGGCCGATCCCGCCTTGCAGTTCGGCCATGCCCGGCACGACGCCCTGGTAGGTGTTGGAATGGCTGTTGCCGACCAGCGCGATCCACTTGTGCGAGCCCATCACCTCCTGATGCCTGCGGATCGTGCGTGAGGCAAAGTAATTCATCATTTGCTGGCGGATCAGGGACTCATCCTCGGCGATGCCTTTGAGGTGGTAACTGCCTGCGCAATCGATGGCACGAATCTCCAGGCCCTGCTGCCGCGCCTTGATGATCAGCCGCTCGAAGGTGTAGACCCCGTCCGGGTCGGTGTGATGCCCGCGGTCCAGGGTTTTCAGGTCATGCAGCAGGGTTTTGCTCATCTGCCCGGTTTCGAGGAAACGATCCAGGTCCGCCTGATGCAGATCGCTCAGCAGGTGCTCCATGTACAGCGTTTTGACGTTCTGCTGTGACAGCAACGGCAGGTTGTCGATGATCAGCTTTTTGCTGGCGAGCGAAGCGTGCGACTCGCCAATAACCAGGCCTCCGGTATGGCGATACAGGGTTTCAAGCAGCCCGGCAGTGCTTGTCTGCGGTTCGACGGCTGGCAATGTCGGGCGAGGCGGCAGTTGAGCGGCACTGATCCGGGCGGCGTCCTGTTGCAGATTCCTGCGCAGCAGGTCGAATGTATTGCGCACAGTGTCGAGTTCGATGTCTTCAAAAAAATACTCCATATCGAGGCCCTTCTTTTCGAAGTTCGCCAGGCTATGCAGCGTTGTTCGGGTCTCCAGCGGCATTTCGTAGGTGGCATCGGTCAGCGATTGCTGGATGGCCGTCATCGGCCGGTCAACGTTCCAGTCATCGGGCTCCACGCGCAGCCAGGTATCGTTGTCGTCCAGGACAAACCCATACTCGCCGGCCCAGCGCTCACCCTCGGCAATCGCGGCCGGGTCGCCCAGCTCGCGGATCAACAGGTTATCCAGCGCAGTGGCAGGGGGCAGTGGCTTGGCGGGCAGTGCCGGATCGGCAAACGCTACGCTGAAGTCGCAGTGAATCGGCGTGTGTTCATGCGCCCCACCCGCGCCTTGCCTGATGCGGGTTGGCCGGCCGGCGGGGATGTCCTGGATATGCACACTGACGGCCCCCTGCATTTCAGCGATGCCGGGCAGCTGATCGTGGGTCGTGGCCAGCTTCTGGTCGAGCAGCGCTACCCAGCGCTTGGCAGAGGCCGGCTCGATATCGTGGCTGATGAGCTTGTGACCGAAGAAATTGCTCATTTTCATGGCCGCTGTCGGGTCATCGGCAGCCGCCAGCACCGGATGGCCGAGAAACGGATAGCTGATCGATGAACTGAACGGGCGCACCTCGATCCCGTAACGGTGGGCTGTTTTGATCAGGTGGTAGTAATCGAATTCGCTGCTGGCGTTGTTCAGGGCGCCGCGATTGGTCTCTTGCAGGTAATACTTGAGTTCATGAGAGCCGGAGCGACTCTTTTTGCCCAGTTGGCGATACCGGGCCAGCTTGCGCAGGTGTTTGTCGATCAGCAGGTGCTCGATGTAAAGCACCTCGACACGCTGCTCTGCGAGCACGGGCATGTTGAGCAGCAGCAGACGCTTGCTGGCCACCGACTTCGGGGCCTCGCTGAACACCAGCCCGTTAGTGTGGCTGAAGATGTGCTCGATCAGTGTGTCGACGCTGCCGGGCAGGCTGTAGGCGGGCAGGGTCGGCCTGGGTGGAGGCGTGAAGCGGGCAAAAAAGGCCTGGGCGTCCTGATAGAGATTTTCCCTACGCGCCGTGAAGGTCTGGCGCACCTCGGTGAAATACGTTTCGAAATAGACTTCAAGGCCTGCGCCGGTCGGGTCGAAGACTTCCTTGTTGATGACGATGTCCAGGTGCGCGCGCATGCCGCTCGGCATCTCATAGTCGCTCAAGGTGTTCAGCGAGCTTGAGCTTGCGCTGGCTTCCTCAGGTAGCGGTCGATAAGTGCCCGGCGTGTCCAGCCCGCCGCCGCGCAGGCGCTGCCGTTCGACGAGCAGCCACTGGCCCTGATCATTCAGGCGAACCGGCTGTTTGCCGAAGAAGGCGAACGGATTGGCCGGGTCGATGATCTGCCAGCAGCGCCAGTGTGCGTCGTACTGAACCTCGAAGGCCCGGTCTGACAGCTGGATATAGTGTTTTCCATTGATCGCATGCACGCCTTTCGCGTGACCATCGGCGATACGCGGCACGTTATCCAGCGAAATGTCGACCGCCAGGTCAACGCGTAAAGCTGACGGCGCGCGCTGCGCTGCCGGGTGCAGTGGAGGAAGCGGCTGCCAGGCGCCACCGACCTCGCGCGCCGCGAACTGACCGGTTGCCAGCGGTGGTGCCGAAGCGACATGGGGCGCATGGAACACCGCCGCATGCCCGTGGACGTTGGGCTTGCCGAGCAGAAATACCTGCTCTTGCAGCTCTACCGGGTACAGATCCTCGTAACGCGGCAGGGAAGGCTGGCGCTGGAACGAGCGCAACACCGGGGTCGAATGCTGGCCGTTCTCAAGCTGGTGCAAAACGCCCAGTCCTTTCAGGCCCAGCAGCAAATCGCTGCCTGCACCGAGGCCGTTGAACAGTGCCGACAGCATGTAGTTCGTGGCGCGCTCCCGGTCGCCTGCACTCAGCGCGGCAAGTGCCTGCCCGCTGTCATGCAATGAAAGCAGACTGCCCACCGCAAAGCTTGCCGGCGGGAAGGGCAGGGTCAGGGCCGTGGCAATGATTTCGACACTGACCCAGATCAGCTTGGCCAGCATGTCGTGGCGGCCGGTGGTGGTTTCTTCCACATCACGCAACCTGCGCTCCAGTGGCCGGTTGAAGCAGGTATCGGCAACGTCTGAAATGAATGCCCTGGGGATGACCGGAGGCTTGTTGGCGTTGCCTTTCTGCATGTCCCGCAGGAAGAACGACAGGGTCCGGCGCGCCTTGATGCGGCAGCGATCCTTGTAGTAATCGATCATCCCTTCGCTGTTCAGCGAGCTCACGAAGTCGCTGAACAGACGGAATTCGAGGCCGTCAGGTGCCTGCGGCGTATAGAGCAGCGCGGCGTGCCGGATCTGCGTCGGCAAAATGATCAGGCAACCCTGAACGGTTTCGATGTGGGTCAGCAGCGGGCTGGGGATAACCAGTTGATTGACATCGGTCAGTCCCGAGGCGATCAGCGGTTTATCCACATGTATTTGCAGGGGGTAAAGGGGGAAACGCTCGCGTGAGGCCGAGTCGCTCAGGTGCGCGTTATCCAGTGATTGCTTGAGCCAGACATACTGCGCGGGCTCGACATGACCTTTCAGCAGGCTGCGCAGTGCAGCGGCCTTCATCTGCAATTGGGTGATCATCACGCTGCACTGGCGACGGTAGGCATAGCCATCGTTTTTGCTGTTCAGCAGGGTGTTTCTGATCAGCGCAATGTACTCGTCCGCCAGCCACTGGCCGCGTACCGAGCCTGCGACAGCTGCAGGTGACAGCGCGCTCAGGTCGATACCTGGCGGGCCGCTGAACGTGGCGTCGGTGGCTGCTGACGTGCGCAAGGGGTCGATGCTGTCGTTGTAGCCTTGGAGCAGCATGGTGGTGTAGGTCAGCGTTTCGCGCTCGCTGGTGATCACGATCAGGTCAGGGTCTACCGTGCCGGCAGGGACGCCCAGCAGTTTGCCGATCTGCTGGCTGGCACGCTGGTGTACGTAGTCTTGGAACGACTGAACCCTGGTGTGCGGCTGGGCCTGATAGTTGCCGAGCGCGCCACCGATGGCGTGTTCAAGGGCCAGTAATTCCCGACGCTGGGCACGGCTGGCGCGCAGGTACCAGTCCGGGGTATGGCGGGCCTGCTCGGAGAGCAACACGCGGGTCTGCTCGTCGGTAAAACTGCGCAACGCCGTCTCGCAATCGGGGTGATCGATGAATTGCAGAAAGTTCTTTGCAGGCTGGGGTTTCTCGCGAAGGGCCGTGAGTTGCGCTTCTAGTTCCGGGCGGGCATCGACCTCTACCTGATCGAGCAGCCAGGCCGTCATTGCCGGCGATGCTGTCCAGCTAACCACCTCGTGCAGCAGTTGGGTGTCGGTGTCGAAGGCCTTGAAATAGTGCTGCCCAGGCGCCTCGCTGGCGAACATGATCAGCCGCTGCGTCCGGCCTTGAGCGTCCTGCTTGCGAAACACCAGCACTCTGGCCATTACGTTGCGGTCGTTCAGTTTGATCTGCTGCACGCGCACCGTGGGATCAGGCGCACTCGCCGCCGTGCCGGTCAGCGCTGCGACAATGGCAAAATCATCGGGCTGGATATGCCCCTGCATCTTCGCCGCCCAGCCAAGCGTGGTCAGTCGGGTCCGCGCCAGTGCGCGCAGCATCTGCTGGTTGTGTGGCTGCTGATAGGCCTCGCGTTGAAACTTGCCAAACACCGCGCGCAGGTCGAGTTGGTCAATCACTCCGGCAAGGTAGGCCGGGTTCAAGGCCGAGTAGGCGGCGTCCAGCGGTTGGCCATCAAGGGTGATGAGCGTCTGGTCGAGGAAGTCCGAGCCTGCTGCCTCGTCGCCCGGATGCAGACCATAGAGCGCCAGTTCGGTCAGCGGCAGCGTCACGCGGTAGGTCTCGCTCGTCGCTGGCAGCGTGCGACGGGTGTCGATGATCAAGGCCCGCGGGTCCAGATCATGGCTCAGGTCATTGGCCAGGCGCGTGCGCAACTGCATTTCGGCAAACCGCTCCGGCGATGCCGCGCTGCCCAGAACACTCAGCATCGCAGTATGCGCCGCGTCGTAGCGTTGCAGGTGCCGGGCATAGGTCTGCAGATCCGCCGCGCTGGCGATCTTCATCCACTCGGGCAAGTTGCGCTGGTACTGACGTTGTCTGTTGGTCAGTTCCCGCAGCTCGAGCATGGCGGCGGGGCCTAACAGGCCAGGCATGTCGATGGCCTGCTGGATCAGCGACTGACGCTTGAACCGATCCGCTATGCCGGGTTGTTCACAGGCGTAACGGATGTCGTTGCGCTGCTTGTTCAGCAACCGGTCGAACGCGTGAATGAACGGTGCCGTGGTAACGGGCTGCAGTTGCACATCGGCAGCCGTGAAGGGCTCCAGGTACAGGTCGGCGTCCTGAACTATCTTGGCCAGCCGGTCCTGATGCTGTCGTTGCGCATTGCTGAGCAGTGCATCGCGCAACGTTGGCGTGTTGAGCCACTGCGCAAGGGTTGCGACCATTATGGCCGGCGTGGCAAAACCGGTGATGCCGAGCCCTGGCAGCATCAATAACGTGCGCCCCTGATCCTGGGAAATCACCAGCACGCCGGCCATTTCAATCTGTTCGTCATCATGCAGCTGCACCCGCACCGTCGAGTAGGTGAGCGCCGGGCCTTGGGTCTGCTCGGGCGAGTCGGGCAGGCAGGCCAGGTAGCCACTGTCGAGGTCGCGCTCGTGAATCCTGACGCGGGCTTCGTCAAGCATGGCCCGTTGCAAGGCCGGTACGAGGCGGTCGCGGCGGCTTTCAGCGGTTTCGCCCGGGTCCGTCCAGTAGTCGTCGATCTGCTGCAACAGACTGAAAATTTCCAGTTCGCGCTCGGACACGTCAGCGCCGTCGAGGGCGCTCAACAAGGCCTCGCCAGCCCGTGGCAGCGCGTCCAGTTCCCTGGCCAGAAGGGTGCGCAGTTCGTCGAGCCTTTTCAGCGCTGCGGACGCGCCAGGCCAGGTATCGCTGGGCGTCATCGGTACCGGGCTCGGCGTTGAAAGGTTGAAATTCAGAGAGGGTGATGTTTGTGTCATGACAGGCTTTCCATTGCGCCAGGCGCTGAGGTTTGATCGACGGCCTCGGGGGCAGCGACTAAAGGCCTCAATTAATCAGATGCGACGGGCAGCGACGCCTTAGATAAATATGCAGCGTGGCGAAAGAGACGTTTCGTACACCGTCTGGCGGGCCGCCTTGAGTGACATTTCAGCGCGTCGAGCCAATCCTTGGTCATTACGTTATAATCCCGCCCTTTAGCTGCCCTCAGCCCGCTGTGCGGGGGCACACCTTTTCTCGGGCGCCCTGCGCCTGCATGCAGACTAAAGAGGCTAGACACTAGTGGCATTGACGATCCTTGGCCTGTCCGGCGCCCTTAGCCATGATCCTTCCGCAGCGCTTTATATCGACGGCAAGCTGATAGCAGCGGCCGAAGAAGAGCGCTTCGTTCGTGACAAGCACGCAAAGAACCGCATGCCCTACGAGTCGGCGAAGTTCTGTCTGGAACAGGCAGGCATCAAGCCTTCGGACGTTGACGTGGTCGCGATTCCGTTCGCCCCGATCAGCCTGTTCGGCAAGGCCCGCTGGCATTACGCCAAGCGTTACTGGTACGCGCCGGATCGCGCCCTCGATGCGCTGCTGATGGGCAATCGCCGTTACAAGCGCTACCGCAACAAGATTGTCTGGTGCCTCGAGCAACTGGGCTTCGATCCGAAGAAGATCAAGATCGAGCCGGTCGAGCACCACCTGGCCCACGCTTCCAGCGCCTATCACTGCTCCGGTTTCACCGAGAAAACCGCGATCATGGGCATCGACGGCAAAGGTGAGTACGCCACGACCTTCTTCGGCTATGGCGAAAACGGCAAGATCCACAAGATCAAGGAATTCTTCGATCCGGACTCGCTGGGCGGCCTGTACGGCGCGATTACCGAGTTCCTCGGTTTCGAGATGCTCGACGGCGAATTCAAGGTCATGGGCATGGCGCCGTACGGCGATGCCAGCAAATACGACTTTTCGCGTCTGGCGACCTTCGAGAATGGCGAGCTGGTCATCAATACCGAGCTGGCCAACGTCATCGGCCTGCGTCGCTATAAAGAGAACGGCAAGGGCTTCTATTTCTCGCCGAAGCTGATCGAATGGCTCGGCCCGAAACGCGTTGGCGACGTGGCCGATGAACCCTACATTCACTACGCCGCGAGTATGCAGGCGCTGTTCGAAAAGCTCGCGCTGCAGATGATGGATCACTACCTGGGTGACATCCTCAAGGAAACCGGCAAGATCGCTTTCGCCGGTGGCTGTGCGCTGAACGTCAAACTGAACCAGCGCATCATCGCCCGTCCTGAAGTCAAGGAGCTGTTCGTGCAGCCTGCGTCCGGCGATGCCGGTACGGCGGTGGGCGCTGCGGCCTATGTTTCGCACGCCCGCGGTGTGCCGGTCGAGAAGATGGAACACGTCTACCTCGGCCCTGCGTACAGCAACGAAGACGTGATCGCGGCCTGTGCCCGTCACCCGAGCAAGCCGGTCTGGCGCCAGATCGACAACACGCCGGAGCGGATTGCCGAGATCATGGTCAAGGGCAACCCGGTTGCCTGGTTCCAGGGGCGCATGGAATTCGGTCCGCGCGCGCTGGGCGGTCGTTCCATCATCGGTTGCCCGAGCGTCACCGGTGTTGCCGACCGCATCAACCATCAGATCAAGTTTCGCGAGCGCTGGAGGCCTTTCTGCCCGTCGATGCTCGACACCGTCGCCCCGCAGATGATCAAGATCGATCACCCGGCGCCGTTCATGACCTTCACCTTCGAAGTGGCCGAAGAGTGGAAAACCCGCGTTCCGGAAGTCGTCCATGAAGACGGCACCTCCCGTGCCCAGGTGCTCAAGCGCGAATACAACCCGCGTTACTACGACATGATGAAAGCGCTGGAAAACCTAACCGGCAATGGCGTGTCCCTGAACACCTCGCTGAACCGCCGTGGCGAACCGATGATCTGCTCGCCGACCGACGCGCTGAACATGTTCTTCGGCTCGGACCTCGAGTACCTGATCATGGAAGACATCCTGGTGGTCAAAGAGGGCGTCGAGGCTTATGACACGCTCGGTTGAACGTCACGTACTGCAGTTCTGCCACGGCTATGACGGGCCGTTTCTGGACTGCGCGCGGCAATACGCCAGCCTGTTCGCCGGCAAGGGCTATCGGGTCACGACGGTGTTTCTGACCGGTGCCGCCGATCCGGATGTCGTCGCTGACTGCGGTTCGGACGAAGTGCTGTTCATGGAGTACAGCTCCAGTGCCATTCGTGGCCTGAAGCTGGGCGCCATCCGTGACCTGCGCAAGATCGCCGCGACGCGTTCGTTCAGCTTTTGCATCGCGCACCGCTTCAAACCGGTGTACATCGCCCTGCTGGCAACGAAGCTGCCGGTGATCGGTGTGCATCATGCGTTCGGCGATTACCACCGGCGCAGTCGCAAGCTGTTCGCCAACCTGTTTCGCAAGCGCCTGAGCCTGCTCGGTGTTTCCGACGCGGTTCGCGACGACATGCGCAGCAGCCTGCCCAAGTGGCCGGCCGAGCGCATTCAGACCCTGTACAACCGGATCGATGTCGAGCAACTGCAGGGCAGTCAGTTTTCCGCTGAAGATGCCCGCGCAGAGCTGGGCCTGTCGGCGTCGGCCTGGATCGTCGCCAATGTCGGTCGTCTGCATCCCGACAAGGATCAGGCCACGCTGTTGCGCGGTTTTGCCGAAGCGCTGCCCGATCTTCCCGAGAACAGCCAACTGGTGATTCTCGGCAAGGGGCGTCTGGAAGAAGACCTCAAGGCGCTGGCGCTGGAACTGGGCATCGGCCCGCAGGTGCTGTTCCTTGGGCAAGTGCCTGACGCGCGCCGCTACTTCAAGGCCTTCGACGTGTTCGCCCTGAGCTCGGACCACGAACCGTTCGGCATGGTCCTGCTGGAAGCGATGGTCGCCGGTGTGCCGCTGGTTGCAACCTCATGCGGCGGCGCCAAGGAAGTGGTCGAAGACGTTGGCCTGCTGTTCCCGCTGGGTGATGTGCACAGCCTGGCACACGGCCTGGTGCACATGGCCGGCCTCGATGCCGAACAACGTCAGGATTGTGCCGAGCGCATGCTGTTGCGCTTGCGCGAACGTTTTTCCGATCACGCTGTGCGCAATGTCTTCTGGCGTCTGCCACAAGTCTCCAGCCTGACAGCGGGGGCCTGATGCTCAATCGATTCAAGGGCTGGCGCGAGCGTGGCTGGGTGCAGATCGATGCGGCTGCCTACGAGCAGGCCTGGCAGCGGTTTGGCGGCAGCGTCGCCACTCATCCGCTGGTGGTCGCGCGCCTGTCGGCCTTTTCCGGCATCGCTGTGCGTTATCTGGCCTGGGAGCAGGGCGGCGAAGTGAAGGCGGCGATTGCCACCTGGGGGCGCTCGCTGGCGCTGTCCAAGGACGAGCTCAAGCGCCACGGCAAGAAAGGGTTGTTCGACCTGGGTAATGCCGAGCTGATTCTGCCGGTGGCCGATGATATCCAGGTGCCGGTCCGGCATCGGGCCCGCTATGTGTCCTCGCTCAACGAAGGCCGCGTCAGTACCTTCAAGCCACAGACCGAATCCCTGGCGATGGCGCGTACCCCTGAAGAACTGTCCAAGAAATTTCGTTACAACCAGCGTCGTGAGCTTCGCTTGCTCGAAGAGGCCGGCGGTACGGTAAGGCCTGTCAGCGAGTTCAGCAGCACCGAACTGGCGAGTATGTACTGCGATCTGTTTCAGCGTCGCTGGGGCTTCGAAGCGACCGGTGCCCGGCACAAGGCCGAAGTCATCGAACTGTTGCGCGAGCTGCTGATCGGTTCGGTGGTGTTTCTCAACGATGCGCCGATTGCCATTCAACTGGTGTATCGCGTCGAAGCGCCGCAGTGGGTCAGCATCGAGTACGTCAACGGCGGTGTCGATCCCGAAACCCGTGATTTCAGCCCGGGCAGCGTGCTCAGCTTCGTCAATACCCAGTCCGCCTGGGAGAACGCCCGCGCGCTGGGCAAATCACTGCGTTTTTCCTTCGGTCGTGCCGACCGCGAGTACAAGGACCGATGGTGCAACCCCGTTCCGGTGTTCCAGATTTGAGTCGCAAGCAGCAATTGCTCAAACGCCATCGCCGTAACAAGCGGCTGGCGTTGCTGGGTGGGCTGCTCCTGTTGATCGCGGTGGGCGTGCTGGTGGCCTGGTGGCTGGCGCCGCTGCTGGCCGTGTGTGCCTGGGTCGCTCATGAGGCCTGGTTCGCCGATCATCTGTTCTATTCGCCGTCTGACGACTATCAGTACACCTTCGCTGCCGACAGCGAAGTGCCGGGCGTGCGCCTGGATGGCGGCACGTTGCTGATCGACCCCGCTGTGCAACTGAACGGCGACGAGACGCTGATATTGGCGCTGACGGTCAAAAGCACCTGGCTCGGGCGTTTTCTCGACCCTGTGGTCGAGCTGCAAGGTCAGGGCCTCAACGACCAGCAGGCATTCGAGCGCGGCGTCAGCGGTGTGCGTTATCTGAACCTGACCGGGCTGGGCGAGCCGCTGGCCGCAGGTGTGCTGAAACTGCGCGGGCGTTGCTGCCGTCTGGCCGGCACGCCGCGGCTCTGGCTGTTTCGTCAGCCGGATGCGCGAAAACAGCGTGTCATGGTCATCGCACCGCACGCCGACGATGCCGAGCTGGCCGCCTTCGGGCTGTACAGCCAGGCCGAGGAAGCGTGGATCATCACGCTGACCGCCGGTGAGATCGAGGCCGAGCATTATCGGCAGATGGGCATGGAGCGCGCCGAAGCTGCGCGCATGAAAGGCCGCTTGCGGGCCTGGGACAGTATCGCCGTGGCGCGCTGGGGCGGGGTGCCCGAGTCGCAGTGTGTGCAATTGGGCTATTTCTGCCTGCAACTGCCCGCCATGCAGGCTGCGCCGGATACGCCGATTGGTTCGCGCGAGGCGGATCTGACCGATACCCGCCTGTTCCGTCAGTTCAATACCCTGCCATTGCCCGGCGACAACGGCCAGCCGACCTGGAATAACCTGCTCGCCGACCTGCGCGCGCTGATTCTCAAGGCCCGGCCGCAGGTTGTGGTGATGCCGCATCCTGCCATCGACCCTCATCCCGATCACATCTGCGCCCAGGCTGCGGTGCGTGAAGCCCTGTTCGGGCTCGAATGGCAGCCGGACGTGGTGCTCGGTTATGCCAATCACCTGCACGACAACGACCGCTGGCCGATGGGCGATGCCTACAGCGGCATCAGCCTGCCGCCGGTATTCGATGCCACGCTGCCGCTGGTGCCGTACAGCCTTCAATTGTCGGTCGCCGCGCAACGCGACAAGGCCATGGCGCTGGGGATGATGCATGACCTGCTGCCGCCGATGCCGTTCAAGCGCCGTGTGCGCCGTGCGCTGCAGCGCGTTCTGGCCGGTCGCCACTGGCCGGCCGAGGGCGAAAACGAATTCTTCCGCAAGGCGGTGCGACGACACGAGTTGTTCTGGTGCAGCCGTGATCTCTGATTCAGCAGGCGCAGTACTGCAAGGAAAACCATGAAAGTTCTACTGCTGGTCCAGAAAGAGCAGCGTGCGATTCTGGACCGTCTCTACGACGGCATCGCCGCACATTGTGAATGCGAAGTGCGCTGGCTGAGCTCTGCGGAGCAACGCAACCTGCGTGGTTATTTCCGCCGTGAGGTGGACGTCAGCCGCTATGACCGGATCGTGTTTTTCCTGCGTTTCAAGCAGGAAGTGCGTCAGGTCGGCTTCATCCGCACGATTCCCAATCTGGTCATCCTCGAACACGATGCCTACCAGAACTACATTCCGTGCAAATACACCGGCAAGTTCAGCGCGCACTACCGCAAGCTGCCCTGGGCGCGGGTGATCTGTTCGGGGTTCATGGTCAGCGAGCGTCTGCGTCAGGAAGGCTTCGATGCGGTGTTCGTGCCCAAGGGCTATGACCAGAGCCTGCTGCAGTTGCAGGCACGCGAGCGTGACATCGAACTGGCCTTCGTGGGCAGCACCAACAGCGTGGCCTACAGCGGCCGCAAGGCGTTACTGGATGAGTTGGGCCAGGTCGAGAATCTGCTCGTCACGCGGACCAAGTCCGGCGAAGAGTATTGCGACACCCTGAACCGCATCCGTTTTTTCGTCAGTGCCGACGTGGGCATGGGCGAGTACATGATCAAGAATTTCGAGGCCATGGCGTGCGGCTGCGTGCTGCTTGCCTTCGATCAGGGCGCTGAAGAAAACCGCGCGCTGGGCTTCGTCGACATGCACAACATCGTGCTCTATCGCGACATTCCCGAACTTCGCGAAAAGCTGGCGAAATTGCGCGATAACGTCACACTGGCCAGTGAAATATCTCGTAATGGGCAGACTTTGGTCGAGGAACGCTTTACATTCCATGCCCTTGGAAAAGCCATCGTGGACGCCATGCATGCGCCACTGCGCAGCATGCCGGCGGCGAGCTGGATCGATCGCCTGCGGTCACGATTGGGATGGTAGGGAATTATGAATATTCAATGATTGGGAACGAATGATGGTATTCAGCGAAAACAGCGACATTACGCTGGTCGTCACCAGTTGTGGTCGATTTGACCTGTTGAAGCGCACCCTGGAAACGTTCGACCATTTCAACACTGCGCCCATACGCCATGTGCTGATTACCGAAGACTCCGGCGATGACCGGGTTCAGGCCTGCATTCCCGAGCACTGGCACCCGCATACGCGCTTCATCATCAACAACCCCAAGCTGGGGCAGATGCGCTCTGTCGATGCGGCCTATTCGCTGATCGAAACGTCCTGGGTGTTCCATTGCGAAGACGACTGGGATTTCTACCGTCCGCACTTCATCGAAGAGTCGATGACGCTGCTGGAACACGACCCTCAGGCCTTGCAAGTCTGGTTGCGCAGCTACAATCATGATCTGCGTATCCACAGCCCTTACGTTTACCTGAACGAGCGTGAAGTGGTCGAGGGTATCGCGTTTTACAAACTGGGCTCGCACAAGCCGGAATGGCAGGGGTTTTCCTTCAATCCGGGGCTGCGCCGCCTGGCTGATTACCTGCAGCATGCGCCTTATGCCGAACACGGTGGCGAGAAGAAACTTTCACAATTATTCGCCGCGCAAAACCGTTACGCTCTGATTCTGGAAAATGATGCCGTGTTGCACACCGGGTTTGGTGAGCACGTGGAGGTGCCGCAGGAGCGGCTTGATAAACAGCGTCGCAAACGTCGGGATCGCATCAAGCTGATCGTCGCTGTGCTCGCTGGCCTAGTAGCAGGTTGGTTGCTTAATAATGTCAGTTGACCCGATAAGAGTGCCCGGCAGCAAAGTACAGCAGTACTTCACGGCTGCCATCGTCATCTTCCTGCTGAGCTTCATCCTCAACCCCTCAGCCAAGATCACCAATAACCTGTTTTATGCATTCACGGCGCTGCCGGGCTTGTTCTTTCTGATCAAGTACCGAGCCGCTGGCGTGTTTGCCAAGCCTCTGGGCATTGCCTGGGCGGTGTTCATGGCCTGCTTTCTGGTCCCGGCGCTACAGGCGCAGGAGTTCCAGTATTACAAGCACATCATCTATGTCAGCCTGTTTGTCTTTGTCGTGGCGGGGATCACCGACAACGGCTTCTTCAGGCGCGGAGTCTTCGTGCGCAGTATGTTCTGGGCGCTGTGCCTGTACATCCTGCTCAGTAGCATTCACAGCTGGGTGACCGGGCAGTTCGAGTTCGGCCAGCGTGTGGCGATTCTGCCGGGGCGAATGGAGAACGTGATCTACGCCAGTGCCTGGCTGGTCTGCAGCCTTGCGTTGGCCATGCCGCTGTGGGCAAAAGAGCGTCGCTGGGTCGAGGCCGTCTGCGCCGTCTTCGTCACGCTGGTGATAACCGCCTTTGTCGTACAGACACGCACTGCGCTGGTGGGTTGCGCCGTTCTGTTTGCCGTCTGCACCGCCTATTCGCTCTACCGTTTCCCGCTACGCACGATCGTGGCCTTGTTGGCACTGGGCGTCGTGGCGGCAGCCGCCTTCTGGTTCGTCAAGGATGAACAATGGGTCGCCCTGCTGATGGTCAGAGGTGATTCCTACCGCATCGAGCTGTTTGAAATCATGACCGGTGAATGGCGTCGCTGTGGCTGGATGCTGGGCTGCGGTGTGGATTTCTACACGACCCAGACCCTGACGGGCGGCATACCGATCCAGCACCCGCACAATATTTTCGTGTCGCTGGGGCTGTATACCGGTGCCGCTTCGCTGGTGATGTTTCTGGTCGTGATGGCGATGACGCTGTGGGACGCGGTGCGCAACGGCGATGCCTGGGGTCTTTACCTGGTGTGTGCGCTGGTCATGCTTAACTTCGACGGCGGCCAGCTGGTCGGCAATCCTGACGAGCTCTGGGTGCTGGTGCTGTTACCGGCGACCATGGTGCTCGGGCGAGTGGTGCAGACGCATCGACTCAGGCAGCAGCAAGAGCATTAAAAAAAATGGCCGCTTCGAAAGCGGCCATTTTTCATGGGGCAGGTTATTGAACAGCCTGGGCCAGTTCAGAGGTGTCGCAGAGGGTCTGCGCGCTCATGTAGCCATCGAGGAAGGCCGGGTTGCCGTTGTCCAGCAGCCATTGGCGGTCTTCCTGATAACGCAGCATGTGTTTGAAGTTGCGCAAGCGAAGGCTTTTGCGCAAAGCGCGGCGATAGGTTTTCATGTCGGCGATGTCAATCAGGCCGAGGCTGCCTTCCGGCGTGAGGATCACGTTGCCAAGATGGGCCGAGCGAAAGTAGATGCCCTTTTCGTGCAACCCGGCAATGAAGCTTCCCAGTTGCCTGCGCAGCTTGTCGTCGGCCACCGCACTGCCCAGCAGCTGGCGCAGGGTGAAGCCGGCCAGCGGATCATAATGCACGGCATCGCGCTCGATCTCGGCGATGCGGCTGACCGAGCGTATGCGCGGGCAGGGAATGCCGCGTTTGGCCAGCGTTTCACAGTTGTCTGCGAAGCGCTGCGCGTAGGGGTACCAGGCTGCTGAGCTGACAAGACGTTTGCGCCGAAACAGTTTCAGCATGGAGCCGTCACGCAGGCGGAGTACCTTGTCGCCCGTGCCGTCGGCTTCAAGTACTTCGGCACCTTGAACCTGTTCAAGGTAATGGGCGTGGTCAAGCGCTTGCATCGATACTCCGGTTTTTACGCCCTTGGTAATGGACGAGCCGCCTATGTTACCGCAGCAGGCAGCCGCGAAAACCGCTGTGATACAATTCGGCCTCTTTTTAACACGACGGATTCTCATGACAACCTCCGAATCGTCCACAACCTCCAGCGTGAAAATCTATTTCCGCCTGTTGTCTTATGTGCGTCCGTATGTGGGCATTTTCCTGCTCAGCATCATTGGTTTCGTGATCTTCGCCTCGACCCAGCCGATGCTCGCCGGCATCCTGAAATATTTCGTCGACGGCCTGACCAATCCCGAAGCGGTGCTGTTCCCCAATGTCCCTTATCTGCGCGAGTTGCAGCTGTTGCAGGCCGTGCCGCTGCTGATCGTGCTGATCGCCGCATGGCAGGGGCTGGGTTCGTTTCTGGGCAACTATTTCCTGGCCAAGGTTTCCCTCGGGCTGGTGCATGATTTGCGCGTAGAGCTGTTCAACAAGCTGCTGGTGCTGCCCAATCGTTACTTCGATACGACCAACTCCGGTCATCTGATCTCACGTATCACCTTCAACGTCACGATGGTGACCGGCGCTGCCACCGATGCCATCAAGGTGGTGATTCGCGAAGGCCTGACCGTGGTGTTCCTGTTCATCTATCTGCTGATGATGAACTGGAAGCTGACGCTGGTCATGCTCGCGATCCTGCCGTTGATTGCCGTGATGGTCGGCACCGCGAGCAAGAAATTTCGCAAGCAGAGCAAGAAGATCCAGGTGGCGATGGGCGATGTCACGCATGTTGCCTCGGAAACCATTCAGGGCTATCGCGTAGTCCGCAGCTTCGGTGGCGAGTCCTACGAGCAGGCGCGCTTTGCCCAGGCCAGCAACAGCAACACCAAAAAGCAGCTGCGCATGACCAAGACCGGCGCCATCTACACGCCGATGCTGCAACTGGTGATCTACAGCGCCATGGCGGTGCTGATGTTCCTGGTGCTGTTCCTGCGCGGTGAAGCGACTGCGGGTGATCTGGTTGCCTACATCACCGCTGCGGGCCTGCTGCCCAAGCCGATTCGTCAGCTGTCGGAAGTCAGCTCCACGATCCAGAAGGGCGTCGCCGGTGCCGAGAGCATCTTCGAACAGCTGGATGTGGAAGAGGAAGTCGACACCGGCACCATCGAGCGTGAGCGCGTGACCGGCCACCTCGAGGTGAAGAACCTCAGCTTCTTCTACCCGCAGACTGCGCGTCAGGTGTTGAACGACATCAGTTTCTCCGCCGCGCCGGGACAGATGATTGCCCTGGTAGGACGCTCCGGCAGCGGCAAGTCGACCCTGGCCAACCTGATCCCGCGTTTCTACGGGCACGACATGGGCAACATCCTGCTCGATGGCGTCGAGATCAACGATTATCGCTTGCGTAACCTGCGCAGGCACATCGCTCAGGTCAATCAGAACGTCACGCTGTTCAATGACACGATTGCCAACAATATTGCCTACGGCGATCTGGCTGGCGCGCCGCGTGCCGACATCGAAGCGGCTGCCGCTGATGCGTACGCCAAGGAGTTCATCGACCAGTTGCCGCAGGGTTTCGATACCCAGGTGGGCGAAAACGGTGTGCTGCTGTCCGGCGGTCAACGCCAGCGTCTGGCCATTGCCCGCGCGCTGCTCAAGAACGCTCCGTTGCTGATTCTTGACGAAGCCACCTCGGCGCTGGACACCGAGTCCGAGCGGCACATTCAGGCGGCGCTGGACCACGTCATGAAGGGCCGTACCACGCTGGTCATCGCCCACCGTCTTTCGACCATCGAGAAGGCCGACCTGATTCTGGTCATGGACGCCGGGCAGATCGTCGAACGCGGTACGCACTCGGAGCTGCTGGCGCAGAACGGCTATTACGCCCGCCTGCATGCCATGGGGCTGGACGAGCCGGCTCCGGTCGGCGCTGTCTGACCTGACTTTCACCGGGCGGACCCAGGCGGTCCGCCTGCCTTTTGAGCGGTGTGATTCAACAGCCTGTCGGTTGCAAACCCCTGTGCTAAGATTCCGCCCCTGTCCATTTTTCAAGTACGGGTTGTTCCATGAAGCTATCCATGCCGCGCTTTGATCAGGCCCCTGTCCTGGTGGTGGGCGATGTCATGCTCGACAGATACTGGCATGGTGGTACCTCGCGTATTTCCCCTGAAGCGCCAGTGCCTGTGGTCAAGGTCGATCAGATCGAGGACCGCCCGGGTGGCGCTGCCAACGTGGCCTTGAACATCGCTGCGCTGGGCGCACCGGCTTCGCTGGTCGGTGTGACGGGGGATGACGAAGCTGCCGAGAGTCTGACCAACAGCCTTAAGGCTGCTGGTGTGCTGGCGCGCTTTCAGCGCATCGCCGATCAGCCGACCATCGTCAAACTGCGTGTCATGAGTCGCCACCAGCAACTGTTGCGCATCGATTTCGAAGAACCGTTCAGGACCGACCCGCTGGCCCTGAGCGCAGAGGTCTACAGCTTGCTGGATGGCATCAAGGTGCTGGTCCTGTCGGATTACGGCAAGGGCGCACTGAAAAACCATCAGGCGCTGATTCAGGCCGCCCGCAAGCGCGGCATTCCGGTGCTGGCCGACCCCAAGGGCAAGGATTTCGCGATCTATCGCGGTGCCAGCCTGATCACACCGAACCTCAGCGAATTCGAAGCCATCGTCGGCCATTGTGTCGATGAGGCACAACTGGTCACCAAGGGTGCGCAGTTGATGCAGGAGCTCGATCTCGGCGCGCTGCTGGTGACCCGTGGCGAGCATGGCATGACCTTGCTGCGTCCTGATCAGCAGGCACTGCACCTGCCGGCCCGTGCCCGCGAAGTGTTCGATGTGACCGGTGCTGGTGATACGGTGATTTCTACCTTGGCAGCGGCTATTGCTGCTGGCGAGGAGCTGCCGCATGCGGTGGCGCTGGCCAATCTGGCCGCGGGCATCGTGGTCGGCAAGCTGGGTACCGCGGCCATCAGCGCCCCCGAGCTGCGCCGGGCCATTCAGCGTGAAGAAGGCTCCGAGCGCGGCGTGCTGGGTCTGGAGCAACTGCTGCTGGCGGTCGATGATGCACGCGCGCACAAGGAAAAGATCGTTTTCACCAACGGCTGCTTCGACATTCTCCACGCCGGTCATGTGACCTACCTGGAGCAGGCGCGCGCCCTGGGTGATCGCCTGATCGTTGCCGTCAACGACGATGCGTCCGTCAGCCGCCTGAAAGGGCCCGGTCGACCGATCAACAGCGTTGAGCGGCGCATGGCGGTGCTGGCAGGTCTGGGGGCCGTGGACTGGGTCATCAGCTTCCCGGAAGGAACCCCGGAAAACCTGCTGACCCACGTCAAGCCCGACGTGCTGGTCAAGGGCGGTGATTACGGTGTCGATCAGGTGGTCGGTGCCGATATCGTCCAGGCGTACGGCGGCGAAGTGCGTGTGCTGGGGCTGGTGGAAAACAGCTCCACCACCGCCATTGTCGAGAAGATTCGAGCCCAGTAACCGCAACGTTGCCGCTTGAATGCCGGCGTGCTCAGGGTTTCAGCGCCTTGTCGCCGCCGGCCGACTTACTTGCTCAGGCTGCCGCGCGCTATCTGCAGCAGCTCTCGGGCCTTGCCGGTCAGGCGTTTCAGCCCTGACTTCTTCGCCGGTGGGGCCATGCCCTGCTGACGCAGCCAGTCTTTCCAGCGAATCCGCTCTTCACGCACCACCCAGCCATCCTGCGCGGCGAAGCTCTCGGCCAGGTACAACCCTCTTGTACCTGCCGGGATCAGCTTGTCGCGCTTGAGCGTGTACAGCTCGGGCAGGGGCGCGCCATTCTCCAGCGGCATCAGGTACAGGTCAGGTTTGCTGCGGTTGAGGCGGGCGACCAGTTGATCGTTTTCCAGAGCTTCGTCGACATGGAAAAGGCTGACCGGGCGCGCCTCCTTGGGGATTTCCAGGCGCATGTCGTAAATCAGTTGCAAGGACGCCGTGGGCAAATGCACATAGGCCCGCGGGCGCTCCAGCAAGGTCAGGCTGCCGGTTCGCACCGGTCTCGCGGCGCCGGAGAGGGGGCTCAGGCGAAAGGGCATGGCCTCGCGATAATGCAGCGCGGCGGCGTAGGGCGCAGGCAGCCAGGTCTCCTTGAACAGCCCGCTGAGCCAGCCCTGCGGTGTTTCGATCAGGCACTCTTCGGCCACTTCCTGAATCGCGGTGTGCAGCGGCAGTGTCAGCTCATGGGCCGGGACATAACCCGAGATCAGCTTGAGCACGACGTCGCCGCGATCCTGACGACGCTGGCGAACCAGCACCCAGTAATCGCGGTTCTGCCAATTGACGGTCAGGCGAACGGAGACCCCCAGATTGGCCAGTTCGGTGGAGAAACGTTCGGTGTCCGGCACGTCGATCTTGCGCCGCCGCTGCAAGGTCTGCGCGAAGTTCATCGGCATGCCGACGCTCTGGTAGCTCAGGCTTTCCGCAGTGGCCTCGACAAACAGCGGCAGGGTCTTGAAGTTGCTGGGATTCTTCCGGATCAGTGTTCGCGGCATAACGGCTCCTTCTTGCGTTGGGGTCGGCCGCCTCAATCAGGCTTGACGGCAAATCACGGCAGCGGCAGTTGCAACGTTGTGTGCCAGGTGCAACGGGTTGATGGTGCCGACAATAGCACTGGCAACCGCCGGATGTTCAAACAGTAGCTGGAAACTGGCGTGGACCGGGTCCATGCCGGGTGTCAGGCAGACATGACCACTGGCCAGTGCTTTCTTGACCAGAATGCCTTTGCCATGAGCCTGCGCGTAATCCAGTACCGGTTTTTCATCCTGTTCGTTGAGGTTGTAAGTGACCATTGCGCAGTCACCCTCACGCAGCGCCAGCAGGCCGCCTTCGACGGTCTTGCCGGAAAAGCCGAAGCCGCGAATCTTGCCTTCGCGCTTGAGGTCGGCGAGCGTCTGGTACACCTCGGCGTCGTTGAGAATCGCCAGATCGTTGCCGTCCGAATGCACCAGAACCAGATCGAGAAAGTCAGTTTCAAGACGTTTCAGGCTGCGCTCGACCGATGTGCGTGTATGGGCGGCGCTGAAGTCATGGCTCGACTCGCCGTTGACGAATTCCTCGCCAACCTTGCTGACGATCACCCAGTCCTGGCGCTGACCGCGCAGCAGCGGCCCCAGGCGCTCTTCGCTGGTGCCGTAGGCGGGGGCCGTGTCGATCAGGTTGATGCCCATGTCGCGGGCCATGCGCAGCAGCATCTGCGCCTGCTGGTCATCGGGAATCTTGAAGCCGCTGGGGTATTTGACGCCCTGGTCGCGCCCCAGTTTGACGGTGCCCAGCCCCAGCGGCGATACGTTCAGGCCGGTACTGCCCAGCGGGCGATGCAGATCGTGCAGGGTTTTCAGGCTCATGGCAGCAGTTCATCCCAGACAGGTATGGCCATCGGAGGCCGTGGCACATCGCTCAGCGCAGCTTGCGGGGTCGGGTGGATGCCGTCTCTGGACAGCTGCGACAGGACCCGGTCGGCGAAGTCCGGTGCCAGTGCCAGCTTGGTCGGCCAGCCGATCATCAGGCGTTGCTGGCTGTCGAGGAAGGCATTGTCCGGGCGCACCAGCCCTGATTGAGCCGGCTCGGCACGATCAACACGCAGGGTCGCCCACTGCGCCTGACTCAGGTCGACCCACGGCAGCAGCGCCTCAAGCTCTTTGCGCGCGACGGCGATCTGCGCGTCCGGTTGGCGCGCCACGCCATCGGCTTCGGCCAGATCACCACCCAGATACCACACCCACTGGCCATCTGCGGCCGGGTGCGTGGTCACGGTGATGCGTGGCTTGGGCCCGCCACCCAGGCAATGAGCGTACAGCGGCTTCAAGGTCGGCCCCTTGACCAGCACCATGTGCAACGGACGGCGCTGCATCTGCGGTTGCGACACGCCCAGTGCGTTCAGCAGGTCGGCATTGCCGCCGCCGGCACTGAGCACGATGCGCTGCGCATGGATATCGCGACCATCGACGCGCAGACCGATCAGCTCATCGCCCTCGAAGAGCGGCTCGATGTGCTGACCGGCCAGCAGGCTGTCACCGGCCAGCTCGGCAAGCCGCCCGATCAGGCTGGGTACATCGACCACCAGCTCCGCAAGCCGATAGACCTTGCCTTTGAATTTGGGGTTTTGCAGGGCTGGCGGCAGTTGCTCGCCCTTGACCTGATCCACACGGCCGCGCACAGCCTTGCTGGCGAAGAAACTGGTGAGATTGCCGGCGATGGTGCCTGGCGACCACAGGTAATGGGCCTCGGACAGCAGGCGTACACCGGACAGGTCCAGCTCGCCCTTGCCATCGAGGGCCTCACGCCAGCGGCGCGGCATGTCGGCAATGGCTTCGGAGGCACCCGACAGCGCGCCGTGCAGCGCGTACTTGGCGCCGCCGTGGATGATCCCCTGAGACTTGAGGCTTTGCCCGCCACCCAGGCTGGCGCTTTCTACCAGCACTGTCGAGAACCCTTGACGACGCAACCGGGCATTGAGCCAGAGACCGGCGACGCCAGCCCCGACAATCAGCACGTCAGTGGAAATAACCGATGGCATGAGCACCTCAGTGAGCGAAAAGTACCAGCATTATAAAGGATCGGGTTTTCAATGCCCGGCGGTTTTCGAGAACAGCTGAATGACTGCCACCCCCGCCACGATCATGCCCATGCCCAGCAGCGCGGGCAGGTCGAGTTTCTGGCCGTAAATGAAGAACGCCGCGATGCTGACCATGACGATGCCCATGCCCGACCAGATGGCGTAAGTGATGCCCACCGGGATCGTGCGCATCACCAGAATCAGCATCCAGAACGCGATCGCATAGCCGGTAATCAATAGCACCAGGGGCAGCGGGGTGCTGAATCCCTTCACCGCTTTCATGGACGTGGTGGCGATGACTTCCGCGCAAACGGCGATAGCCAACAGGTAATAAGCGTTCATGGTGCATTCCTTTTCGTCAGGCTGCGCATTCTAGCGACTTGTGATGGCGGGCTGATAAACTCCGCGCCCATGAATAGAACTCTTTATACCGTACTGTTTCATCTCGGCCTGCCGCTGGTTGCCCTGCGCCTGTGGTTGCGTGCGCGCAAGGCTCCGGGGTATCGCCAGCGCATCGGCGAGCGCTTCGCCCGCGGCTTGCCGGTCATGCAGCGGGGCGGCATCTGGGTGCATGCGGTGTCAGTGGGGGAAAGCATCGCCGCCGCGCCGATGATTCGCTCGCTGCTGGTGCAATATCCGCAATTGCCGATCACTGTGACTTGCATGACGCCCACAGGTTCGGAGCGAATCAAGGCGCTGTTTGCCAGCGAGCCGCGAATTCAGCATTGCTACCTGCCCTACGACCTGCCGTGGGCGGCCGCGGGTTTTCTCGATCAGGTGCAGCCACGGCTGGGGATCATCATGGAAACCGAGCTGTGGCCCAACCACATCCATCAGTGTTCCTTGCGCGGGATTCCCGTGGTGCTCGCCAATGCCCGGCTGTCGGAGCGTTCGGCGCGGGGTTACGCACGCTTTGCCGGGCTGACGCGACCGATGCTCACGGAAATGGCCTGGTTCGCAGTGCAGACTGAAACTGAGGCGCAGCGCTTTCGTGATCTGGGCGCACGTCCCGAGTGCGTGGCGGTGACCGGCTCGATCAAGTTCGACCTGAGCATCGACCCGCAGCTTCTGCAGCGTGCCGCCCAGCAGCGTGAACAATGGCAGACCACGCAGCGTCCGGTCTGGATCGCGGCCAGCACACATGCGGGCGAGGATGAAAGCGTGCTGGCGGCTCATCGCACGTTACTGACCAGTCACCCCGATGCGCTACTGATTCTGGTGCCGCGCCACCCCGAACGTTTCGACAGCGTGCATGCGTTGTGTCAGCAACAGGGGTTTGCGACGGTAAGGCGCTCCTCCGCGCAGGCTGTCACGCCTGACGTCTCGGTGCTGATGGGCGATACCATGGGGGAATTGCTGTTTCTCTATGCGCTGGCTGACATCGCGTTCGTTGGCGGCAGCCTGGTGCCCAACGGCGGGCACAACCTGCTGGAGCCTGCAGCACTGGCCATGCCGGTACTTAGCGGCCCGCACCTGTTCAACTTCCTCGAGATCGCCGCCATGCTGCGCAAGGCCGGTGCGTTGCAAGAGGTCAACGATGCAGCAGCGCTGGCCGCCGCCGTGCAGGGTCTTTTCGACCAGCCGCAGCAGGCGCGCAACATGGCCGATGCCGGGCTTGCGGTGATGAAGGCCAATCAGGGCGCGCTGCAACGCCTGCTCGACGGGATCGGGCGGTTTATGAGCAGGCGCTTAGGCGGGGAGGACGCAGAGCGTCGGCACGATAGTTGAGCTCGTCCAGACGCCTATCGTTCCTCACGCTCCAGCGTGGGAATGCCTTGGGTGACGCTCCGCGTCACAAATCTGCGTCGCGCTGCATGACTTGAAGTCGGGCGCAGAGCATCCAGAGCGGTCAGCAATCTCAGCGCTTTGCAGGTCGCTCGAAGTTCTTCTGCGCAGCAGTCGCCAGGTCCGGCGGCAGGAAGTCCTTGTCCGGGTTGTAGTCGGCCTTCAGGTAGCGCGACAGGTCCTGCAGGTCGCCCGGGTTCAGGGTGCCTGCTGCCTGCTTGAGGCGCAGGTTGTCGAGGATGTAGTCGTAACGCGTGTTGTTGTAGTCCCGCACCGAGGCATACAGCTGGCGTTGCGCATCCAGCACGTCGACGATGTTGCGGGTGCCGACCTGATAACCGATTTCCGTGGCTTCCAGCGCGCTCTGGTTGGAAATTATCGACTGCTTGCGGGCCTGAACCTGCTCCACATCGGTATTCACCGCGCGATGCAGGTTGCGGGTGTTTTCCACCACCTGACGCCGCAGGCTTTCACGGCGCTGCTCGCTCTGGCTCAGGCGCGCATAGGCTTCGCGTACCTGTGAGCTGGTCAGCCCGCCGCTGTAGATCGGGATATTCAACTGCACGCCGATGCTGCGCTGCTCGACGTCGCCGCCGTAATTGCGGCCGGTGTAGTTGGGGTTGCTGAAACCCAGTGCGTCGTTATCGCCACGCTGATAGGTCGCCACGGCATCGAGCGTCGGTGCGTGTCCGGCCTTGCGCTGACGCAGGGTTTCTTCGGCGGCATTGACCGCGTAGTTGCTGGCCAGCAGATTGAGGTTCTGCTGCGCGGCGGTATCGACCCAGGCCTTGGCATCGTTGGGCGTCGGCGCCAGCACCGGCAGGGTATGCACGATGCCTTCGATCGAGTTGTATTCGCGGTTGGTCAGTGTCACCAGCGCCTGAAAGGCATCCTCCACCTGACGCTGGGCGATGAGTCGGCTGGCACGTGACGTGTCATAGCTGGCCTGCGCCTGCAGCACATCGGTCTTGTCCGACAGGCCGACATCGAAGCGCTCGTTGGCCTGATCCAGTTGGCGCTTGAAGGCCGCTTCCTCGGCCTTGGTCGAAGCCAGATTGTCCTGCGCACGCAGTACGCTGAAATAGCTTTGCGCCGATTGCAGGATCAGATTCTGCTCGGTGGCCGACAGCTCCAGTGCCGCCTGTTCGTTGCTCGCTTCGGCAGCCTGCAACTGGAACCAGCGGTCAGCGCGGAAGATCGGCTGGCTCAGCGTGGCCTGGTAGAGATTGCCGCTGCGGGTGGCCACGGCTCTGGGCTGATCGATGCTGGTTCGGGTGCTGCTGTTCTGGGCGCTGCCGGAAATGTTCGGCAGCAAACCGGCGCGGGCCTGCGGCACGGCTTCCTTGCGCGCATCGTAATCGGCGCGTGAGGCTGCGAGGTCGGCGTTGTTGTCCACGGCCTGCTGATAAACGCTCAACAGCCCTGTCTGCGTTGGCATCGGCAATTCGGCTGCCCAGGTCAACCCGCTGGACGCAAACGAAACAGCCACGACCAACGAAAGTTTGCGCAACATGAGGCATTCCCTGTTCATGAAGAAAATAATTACAGTTCGGGTTGAAGAGAAACCGGGCTAGGGAGTGTAGAGCCAGACGCTTTTGGCAACAATCGTCGATTTGCGCCATTTATCGAGCCCCGTGCAAATAGGCTGGCGTTGCGACGGCACCCCGTCATAGACTGGCGGCGTTCTTGTCGGGGTGCCTTGCTATGAGGCTGAGATCGGTTAAACCGGATCCCGTTGAACCTGATCAGGTTAGCGCCTGCGTAGGGAACAAGATTTCTCGTCTCCCGGCGAGTCCTCTTGAGTACCGTCCGGGGTCGATTGTTCAAATAATGAACAGTTTCGCCTCCTTTCGATACTCAGCACCAGCACTGGTGCACCCGTCCGTCATGTCAGGTCACTCCGACAATAAATCCGCAACTGGATGTCTGGAGAGCCGTGATGAGTATAAAAGCAAAAAACGCAGCCCATTTGAGCGAGTCGGCGCAGGTCGATTCCGGATCGGTACAGCCGTTTACCCGTTCGCAGAAAATCTACGTTCAGGGCTCGCGCCCGGACATCCGCGTGCCGATGCGCGAAGTCACCCTGGATGTCACCCCGACTGACTTTGGCGGCGAGATCAACGCCCCGGTCACGGTCTATGACACCTCCGGCCCCTACACCGATCCCAATGTGATCATCGACGTGCGCAAAGGCCTGGCTGACGTGCGTTCGCCATGGATCGACTCGCGCAATGACACCGAGCGTCTGCCGGGCCTGAGCTCCAACTTCGGCCAGCAACGCCTGAGCGATGCCGAGCTCACCGCGCTGCGCTTTGCCCATGTGCGCAACCCGCGCCGGGCCAAGGCCGGCGCCAACGTCAGCCAGATGCACTATGCGCGTCAGGGCATCATCACCGCCGAGATGGAATACGTCGCCATCCGCGAGAACATGAAGCTTCAGGAAGCCCGCGCCGCAGGTCTGCTGACCCAGCAACATGCCGGGCACAGCTTTGGCGCGAGCATCCCGAAGGAAATCACTGCCGAGTTCGTGCGTGAAGAGATTGCCCGGGGCCGCGCGATCATCCCGGCCAACATCAACCACGTCGAGCTTGAGCCGATGATCATCGGCCGCAACTTCCTGGTGAAGATCAACGGCAACATCGGCAACAGCGCATTGGGTTCTTCCATTGAAGAGGAAGTCGCCAAGCTGACCTGGGGTATCCGCTGGGGCTCGGACACGGTCATGGACCTGTCCACCGGCAAGCACATTCACGAAACCCGTGAGTGGATCATCCGCAATTCGCCGGTGCCGATCGGTACGGTGCCGATCTATCAGGCGCTGGAAAAAGTGGGGGGTGCAGCCGAGGACCTGACCTGGGAGCTGTTCCGCGACACGCTGATTGAGCAGGCCGAGCAGGGCGTCGATTACTTCACCATCCACGCCGGGGTGTTGCTGCGTTACGTGCCGCTGACCGCCAAGCGTGTCACCGGTATTGTCAGCCGTGGCGGTTCGATCATGGCCAAATGGTGCCTGGCGCACCACAAGGAAAACTTCCTTTACACGCATTTCGAAGACATCTGCGAAATCATGAAGGCCTACGACGTCAGCTTCTCGCTGGGCGATGGTCTGCGACCGGGTTCGATTGCCGATGCCAACGATGCGGCGCAGTTCGGTGAGCTGGAAACGCTGGGCGAACTGACCAAGATTGCCTGGAAGCATGATGTGCAGACCATGATCGAAGGCCCCGGCCATGTGCCGATGCAGTTGATCAAGGAGAACATGGACAAGCAACTGGAGTGCTGCGACGAAGCGCCGTTCTACACCCTTGGCCCGCTGACCACCGACATCGCGCCGGGTTACGACCACATCACCTCGGGCATCGGGGCGGCCATGATCGGCTGGTTCGGCTGCGCCATGCTGTGTTACGTCACGCCCAAGGAGCACCTGGGGCTGCCGAACAAGGATGATGTCAAAACCGGGATCATCACCTACAAGATCGCGGCCCATGCGGCGGACCTTGCCAAAGGTCATCCGGGTGCGCAGATCCGCGACAACGCGTTGAGCAAGGCGCGTTTCGAGTTCCGCTGGGAAGATCAATTCAACCTCGGCCTGGACCCGGACACTGCGCGTTCGTACCACGACGAAACCCTGCCCAAGGATTCGGCCAAGGTCGCGCATTTCTGCTCCATGTGCGGGCCGAAATTCTGCTCGATGAAGATCACTCAGGAAGTCCGCGAGTACGCCGCCAATCAGCGGATTGAAGCGGTAGACGTCGACGTCGCCAAGGGACTGGCCGAACAGGCCGAGCGCTTCAAGCAGGAAGGCAGCCAGTTGTACAAGAAGGTGTAAAGGGCGATAGCCCGTCGTTATACACAGTTCCGCTTTGATTCTGCCCGAAGGGCATAGGAGCGACCGGGGCGGCGATCCGCATTGTTCGCGAAAGGGCTTGGCTTCTGCCCGAAGGGCGTAGGAGCGAACTTGTTCGCGAAAGCTTTATTCCGGGCGATACATCTTCAGCGGATGTAACGACCCTTTCGCGAACAAGTTCGCTCCCACGGCCTTCGGCCAGAATCAGAAGCGGGCTTGTGCATAGCGATGCATCGGACGCAGAGCACGCTTCTGCCCGAAGGGCGTAGGAGCGACCGGGGCGGCGATCCGCATTGTTCGCGAAAGCTTTATTCCGGGTGATACATCTTCAGCGGATGTAACGACCCTTTCGCGAACAAGTTCGCTCCGGCCTACGGCCAGAAGCCCGCTCTACGTCCGATTCTGAGGGTGCAGTGCGGCTTCATCCGGTTCCTTGACTTCCCACACGAGACACCCCTGTGAATACACCCGGCACCTATTCTCCCGACACCCCCGTCCCCGCCAGCCAGCGCGTGTTCGGCGGGCGGGATCTGTTTTCCCTGTGGTTTTCCCTCGGCATTGGCCTGATGGTGTTGCAGACCGGGGCCTTGCTGGCGCCGGGGCTGGGCATGTCCGGCTCGATGCTGGCGATCTTCCTCGGCACGCTGGTGGGCGTCTTGCTGCTCGCCAGCGTCGGCGTGATCGGCAGCGATACCGGCCTGTCGTCCATGGCCGCGCTCAAGCTCAGCCTGGGCAGCAAGGGCGCGTCGCTGCCCGCTGTATTGAACCTGCTGCAACTGATCGGTTGGGGGGCGTTCGAGATCATCGTCATGCGCGACGCGGCCAGTCTGCTCGGCGCTCGGGCCTTTGCAGAGGGCAGCCTGTGGAGCAGTCCGCTGCTCTGGACACTGGTGTTCGGCGCACTGGCCACGCTGTTGGCCGTCAGCGGACCCTTGACCTTCGTGCGCCGGTTTCTGCGCAAGTGGGGCCTGTGGATACTCTTGACGGCGTGTGCATGGCTGACCTGGAACCTGCTGGCCAAGGCTGATCTGCCCGCGCTGTGGGCAACCTCCGGCGATGGTTCGCTGCCGTTTGCCTCGGGGTTCGACATTGCCATCGCCATGCCGCTGTCGTGGCTGCCGCTGATTGCCGACTACTCACGCTTCGGGCAGCGCGCGAAAAGTGTCTTCGGCGGCACAGCTGCCGGCTTTTTCATTGGCAACTTCTGGCTGATGAGCCTGGGCGTCGCCTACACCCTGGCGTTCGCCCCGAGCGGCGAGGTCAATGCCTTGCTGCTGGCACTGGCCGGCGCAGGTCTGGGTATCCCACTGCTCCTGATTCTGCTGGACGAGACGGAAAATGCATTCGCCGATATTCACTCGGCTGCGGTCTCCAGTGCTCTGCTGTCACGCATCAAGGTCGAGCATCTGGCGTTGGTGATTGGCGTGATCTGTACGCTGATTGCCTGTCTGGCACCGTTGGCGCAGTATCAGAACTTTCTGTTATTGATCGGCTCGGTATTCGCGCCGCTGTTCGGCGTCGTGCTGGTTGACCATTTCATCCTGCGTGGTCGCAGTGGTCAGGTAGCGGAGGGCGGTTTGCGCTGGATGAGCCTGCTGGCGTGGCTCGGCGGGCTCAGCACCTATCATCTGCTGGCCAATCTTTATCCTGAAGTGGGCGCAACACTGCCAGCGCTCATTGTCGCTGGCGTGTTGCAGCTGCTGATCGGCGGTGCGATCAACCGCGGCCGGGGAACAGTTCCGGCTTGAGAATGCCATTGAGCTGAGGGTAAGGAATCTTCAGCTCGATGTGACCCATCGAATACGGCGCGATGGTATCGACCGAGTACTTGAGGATCACTGCACCGTAGGTCAGCGCAATGTGGGGCGTGCGCTTGAACGGCCAGGTCTTCATGAACTCGCTGTCTTCATTCATCTTGGTCGATACCAGCCAGCCCTGGTGGGCCAGTTGGGCTTTCTGCCAGAACTCGCTTTCCTTGCCCGGGATGATCATGTCAGCCAGGGTCAGGACTTTCTGCTGCTGACGCGAATAGTTGATGAACGCCCGACCCGGGTTGCCGTGGGCACCGCCGGTCTCCAGATAGCTGGACAGTTCGACCACTACGATACCGTCATGCTGCTCGCGTACCTTGGCCTGCAGATAGCTGGCGTTGCGACCCTGGGCCTGGCTCAGGAACTGTTCCTGATAGGCTTTGATCGACGCAGGCGGCGATGCGCTGCTGTCGGCAACGGTCAGTTGCAGCAACGTCTTCTGAACGATGGCGTCCAGGCGCGGCTCATCGGGGAAGTGCACGGTATCGATGTTCACCAACGGGCAGTCGGCCGTGGTGCAGCCCGGCTTGATCAGCTCGGAAGCATCGCGCTGGACTTGCAGCGGTGTGCGCATGTTGGGCGTGAAGAGGCTTTGGCAGGCGCCGAGCAACAGGGCCAGGCAAGCCAGTGAAGTGATCCTCAATAACGACATGTTGATCCTTGGCAGTGTCAGTAAAGGCGGTTGCGTTGTACGTATGCAGGCTGGTTGGACTGTAAACAACGTCTTCGGTTCGATCATGGCAGATTAGAATTGTTTTAAGTCCCGGCCGTCTACCCTGCATCTTCAAGGGGGCTGCATCTGACTGCCGATGCGCGTTAGGATGGCCCGATGTCAAACACGGCGGCAAGCGAGAAACCCATGACCCAGACCACACGATCTGCACCAAGCGCTTTTGAAACCATAAAGCGTGAAAACTGCTTCAAGGGCTTCTATAAGCTGGACAAGCTGCATGTACGCCACGAATTGTTCGCGGGCGGGATGAGCAAGGAAATCAGCCGCGAACTGTTCGTTCGCCACGACGCCGTCTGTGTGCTGCCTTATGACGCCAAACGTGACGAAGTCGTGCTCATTGAGCAGTTTCGCGTAGGCGCCATGAAAAAGACCAACAACCCCTGGCTGGTCGAACTGGTCGCAGGTCTGATCGACAAGGACGAGCAGCCGGAAGAAGTTGCTCATCGCGAGGCGGAAGAGGAAGCTGGACTGAAGTTCGAAGCATTGTGGCCGATCACCAAATACTTCCCTTCGCCGGGTGGCAGCGACGAGTATGTTCACCTGTTTCTGGGGCGCTGTACGAGCGAAGGCGCGGGCGGCTTGCACGGGCTGGAATCCGAAGGCGAAGACATCCGGGTCACGGTCTGGTCATTCGATGACGCCATGCAGGCGATGAAAGACGGAATAATCAAGAACGCATCGACGATCATCGCCTTGCAATGGCTGGCGCTGAATCGTGCAGAGATAAGGGGTTTATGGTCGTGAATCCAGTGCGCGAACGCTACCGTGTCGATCTTGCCGGACTGCAGGCCGCGTGCGAGGCCAACTACGCGCGCCTGATGCGCCTGCTGCCCGACATGCGCAACGAACAGCGCTCACGCCGCGTCGCCGTTACCCAGGGTGATCAGATGCTGGGCGTGCTGGCAGTCGAAGTGCTGCTCGACTGCCCGTACACCACCACCTTGCAGGTCTGCCAGGAACACAGCCTGCCCTGGCTACCGGTGCCCAAGCTCGAAGTACAGGTCTACCACGACGCACGCATGGCCGAAGTCATCGGCGCCGAACATGCACGGCGCTTCCGGGGCATCTATCCCTACCCCAACGCCGACATGCACCAACCAGACGAAAAAGCCCAGCTCAACCTGTTTCTGGGCGAATGGCTGAGTCACTGCCTGGCGTGTGGGCATGAGTTTGAGGCGGTGCGCTGATCGCTTCTCGACACACTGATGGTTCTTGCCACCCAAGACCGTGAATCAGCAAATGTGACCAAATGCTCGTCCGCACGCACATTCCCGGTTTACCCGCCCGTTGCCGCATCACATAATCGCGCTGAATCCTCTCTGGGAGACGGTCTTGCCGAGCGCAGCCCTTTCATCGTCAGTTTTGCTGGTGCAGATATCCGATAGCCACTTGTTCGCCGAGGCGGACGAGGCGTTGTTGGGCATGAGTACGCGGGACAGTCTGGAAAAAGTCGTTGATCAGGTGCTGGCCGAGCAGCCGCACGTCGATCTTGTGGTCGCCAGCGGCGATATCTCGCAGGACGGCAGTGTCGAGTCTTACCAAGCGTTTCGTCGGATCAGCGGGCGGATCGATGCGCCAGCGCGCTGGTTCGCCGGTAATCACGACGAACTGCCGCAGATGGAGCAGGTTGCGCAGCCTAATGGGCTGCTGGACCCTGTGGTGGATATCGGCCAGTGGCGGGTGACGCTGCTGGATTCGGCGGTGCCCGGTTCGGTGCCGGGTTTTCTCGCGGCTGCGCAATTGCAGTTGCTGGAGCAGTCGCTGAGCGAAGCGCCTGACCGGCATCATCTGGTCTGCCTGCACCATCACCCGGTGGCGATTGGTTGTGAGTGGATGGCGCCGATCGGCTTGCGCAATGCCGATGCGTTGTTTGCTGTGCTCGATCGTTTTCCGCAGGTTCGCGCCATACTGTGGGGGCATGTGCATCAAGAGTTTGACCAGATGCGTAACGGCGTGCGCCTGCTGGCGTCGCCTTCGACCTGCATTCAGTTCGCCCCGGGCAGTGTGGATTTCAAGGTGGACACCACGGCGCCGGGCTATCGCTGGCTGCGACTGCATGACGATGGACGGCTGGAAACGGCTGTTTCCCGAGTGGTCGGCCTGGAATTCGAGGTCGATTACGGCGGCACCGGCTATTGATCGGGCAGGCGGATACGTTTCCGGTGAGGTGCTGTAGCGCAAGTCCCTGTAAACTACACGGCTTTGCCTGGCACCCGGGAGCAACAGCGTGACGAGCGACACATCTTCACTGCTATACATCCATGGCTTGAACAGCTCGAACCTGTCGAGAAAGGCCTGTCAGTTGAGCGCGCTGATGAAATCCCTGGGTCTGGCTGATCGTCTGCAAGTCCCTGAACTGCATCACCATCCGCGTCAGGCCATGCTCCAGCTTGAAGCAGCTATCACGGCGCTGGGACGGCCATTGCTGGTCGGCAGCTCCCTCGGCGGCTACTATGCGACTCATTTGGCGCAGCGGCACGGCCTCAAGGCGGTGCTGATCAACCCGGCAGTCAATCCGCATCAGCTGTTCGACGGGTTTCTCGGCGTGCAGCAGAATCTGTACACCGGCGAGCAGTGGCAGTTGACCGAAGACCATATCCGGGCGCTGGCCGAGCTGGAAGTACCCGCGCCGCAGGACCCGCAGCAGTTTCAGGTATGGCTGCAGACCGGTGACGAGACGCTCGATTATCGTCGCGCCGAGAAGTTTTACCGGGCCTGTGCCTTGCGTATTCAGGCGGGCGGCGACCACAGCTTTCAGGGTTTTGCCGAGCGCATGCCGGCACTGCTGACGTTTGCCGGATTTGCCCCCGATCTGTTGCAGAAGATCGATCTGTCGGCGCTGTAGGTGATCGATGCCCGGTCACATGAATGCAAGAATATTGAACCCCCGAAATTCCATGAAAGATTGATAACGAGAACCCATGGCCAATCCCAGCGCTAGCTCTTATAACGCAGACGCCATCGAAGTCCTCTCGGGCCTCGATCCGGTTCGCAAACGTCCGGGCATGTACACCGACACCTCGCGGCCCAACCACCTGGCTCAGGAAGTCATCGACAACAGCGTCGACGAAGCCTTGGCCGGGCACGCGCGTTCGGTACAGGTCATCCTTCATGCCGACAATTCGCTCGAAGTCTCCGACGACGGCCGCGGCATGCCGGTGGACATCCACCCGGAAGAAGGCGTGTCCGGCGTCGAGCTGATCCTCACCAAGCTTCACGCAGGCGGCAAGTTTTCCAACAAGAACTATCAGTTCTCCGGCGGCCTGCACGGCGTGGGCATTTCCGTGGTCAACGCGCTGTCCACTCAGGTTCGGGTGCGGGTCAAGCGTGATGGCAACGAATATGAAATGACCTTCGCTGACGGCTACAAGGCTACCGAACTGGCGGTCGTCGGCACTGTTGGCAAGCGCAATACCGGGACCAGCGTCTATTTCGCCCCCGATCCGAAGTATTTCGATACACCGAAGTTTTCCGTCAGCCGTCTCAAACACGTCCTCAAGGCCAAGGCAGTTCTGTGCCCGGGCCTGCTGGTCAGCTTCGAAGACAAATCCAGCGGCGAGAAAGTCGAGTGGCATTACGAAGACGGCCTGCGTTCCTACCTGCAGGACTCTGTCACCGACTTCCTGCGCCTGCCGGACGAGCCGTTCTGCGGCAGCTTCACCGGTAACAAGGAAGCGGTCGACTGGGCGTTGCTCTGGCTGCCCGAAGGGGGCGACAGCGTTCAGGAAAGCTACGTCAACCTGATCCCGACGGCGCAGGGCGGCACCCACGTGAACGGTTTGCGCCAGGGCTTGCTGGATGCCATGCGCGAGTTCTGCGAGTTCCGCAACCTGTTGCCGCGTGGTGTGAAGCTGGCCCCGGAAGACGTCTGGGAGCGTATTGCCTTCGTCCTGTCGATGAAAATGCAGGAGCCGCAGTTCTCCGGGCAGACCAAAGAACGTCTGTCGTCCCGTGAAGCGGCGGCCGTCGTCTCGGGTGTGGTCAAGGATGCGTTCAGCCTGTGGCTCAACACGCACTCCGAGCTGGGCCTGCAGCTGGCCGATCTGGCGATCAACAACGCCGGTCGGCGCCTCAAGGCGAGCAAAAAGGTCGAGCGCAAGCGCATCACCCAAGGGCCGGCGTTGCCGGGCAAACTGGCTGACTGTGCCGGACAGGACCCGGCGCGCTCCGAACTGTTTCTGGTCGAGGGTGATTCTGCCGGCGGTTCCGCCAAGCAGGCTCGCGACAAGGAATTCCAGGCGATCCTGCCGTTGCGCGGCAAAATCCTCAACACCTGGGAAGTGGACGGCGGCGAAGTGCTCGCCAGTCAGGAAGTCCATAACATTGCCGTGGCCATCGGGGTTGACCCGGGCGCAGCCGATATCAGCCAGCTGCGTTACGGCAAGATCTGCATCCTGGCTGACGCCGACTCGGACGGTCTGCACATTGCCACGCTGCTGTGTGCCTTGTTCGTGCAGCACTTCCGCCCGCTGGTCGACGCCGGGCATGTGTACGTCGCCATGCCGCCGCTGTACCGGATCGACCTGGGCAAGGAAATCTACTACGCGCTGGACGAAGCCGAGCGTGACGGGATCCTTGACCGTCTGGTCGCTGAAAAGAAACGTGGCAAGCCGCAGGTCACCCGATTCAAGGGTCTGGGTGAGATGAACCCGCCGCAGTTGCGCGAAACCACCATGGACCCGAACACCCGGCGCCTGGTGCAGCTCACGCTGGATGATTTCGCGGCTACCTCGGAAATGATGGACATGCTGCTGGCGAAGAAACGTGCAGGTGATCGCAAGTCCTGGCTCGAGTCGAAGGGCAACCTTGCCGAGGTCCTGACTTGATACGAGCCTGGCTCGCCGCCCTGATCCTGATTGCCGTGCCGGCTGTCGCTGCGCCACTCGAGGCCCTGAAGCTGCAATCCGAGCACCCGGTGGATGACATGGCCGGTGGCAATCTGTCAGGTCTGGCGATGTGCAACGGCCAACTGTGGACCGTGTCCGACCGTGACGACGATGTGCTGTACAGCCTGGATGTGTCGCAAGACACCTGGAAGGCTCAGTCACATCACATTGACGCACCGGCACCACAAAGCTATCTGCCGCTTAAGCTGCGTTTCATGGCGGGTCTTTCCGCGCTGATACGTGGCGGTAGTCTGGATTTCGAGGGTGTCAGCTGCGACGCCGCCGGCAATCGCTATCTGGTCAGCGAGGCTTACGGCGCAGTGCTCAAGGTTCCGGTCAGCGGTAAACCGTTCTGGCTGGATTTGCCGCAAGCGCTGGTGGATCAGGCGCGCGCTCAGGGCATGTTGCAGCGCTTCAACGCGATTTTCGAAGGGATTGCCGTGAGTCCTGCGGGCGACCGTCTCTGGCTGGCAGCCGAACGCGAGAAGCGCGGCCTGCTGGTGGTGCAACGCGACAAGGAGCAGTGGACCTGCGGGCAAAGCTGCGTGCTGCTGTCCGAGTCCGGTCTGGATGCGTTGCCGCCGGAGCAGGGCAGCAAAAAGGTGTCGACGGATTTTTCCGATGTGTCGTTGTACAACGGCAAGCTGTTCACGCTGGAGCGTGCGGTGTATCGCATCTGTCGGCGTGATCTCGAAACCGGGCAGGTCGAGCGTTGCTGGTCGTTTGCCAAGGAAGCCATGGTGCCGTCGCGTCGTTACGATCAACCCTACGGCCTGACCGAGGCACTGGTGGTGGACGAGAAGGGCGCATGGATCGGCATCGACAATAACTTCGGTGTGCGTGCTGACGGTGAGAAGCGCCCGATCGTCTGGCGTTTCGCTGCACCTGAGGCGGGCTGGGGTGCCGGGCAGTGAGCGAGGTGCAGCCTGGCAAGCGCGCTGGCAAGGTGCTGATGATCGTGGCCTGGGCGGCCGGTCTGTTTCTCGCTACGCGCTTTTTCGGCGACTGGGAAGACCGGCAGCAGAACCCCAACGCCGTGGTCACCTCGCAACACGGTGACGGCTATATAGAGGTGCAACTGGCAGGCAATCGTCAGGGGCACTTCGTCACCACCGGCCAGATCAACGGCCGGACAGTGGAGTTCATGATCGACACCGGGGCGACCGATGTGGCCGTACCCGGTGATATGGCTGACCGTCTGGGGCTCAAGCGTGGCTTCCCCGTCACAGTCAGCACGGCCAACGGCAACAGTCAGGGTTTTCGGACCACGCTTGACCGCTTGCAACTGGGCGATATCGTCCTGACCAATGTGCGTGCCCTGGTGGCGCCCGGTCTGGACGGTGAACAGGTGCTGCTGGGTATGAGCGCAATGAAACAACTCGAATTCACACAGCGTGGCGGCAATTTGCTGCTGCGCCAGTCAACGAAATAATGAGGCCCGCATGAGCGACTCCCTTGACCTCAGCCTGGATGGTGTAGAACGCCGATCATTGGCGGACTTCACCGAACAGGCCTACCTCAACTACTCCATGTACGTGATAATGGACCGTGCCTTGCCGCATATCGGTGACGGCCTGAAGCCTGTTCAGCGACGCATCATCTACGCGATGAGCGAGCTGGGCCTGGGTGCCGACGCCAAGCACAAGAAGTCGGCGCGTACCGTCGGCGACGTGCTCGGCAAGTTCCACCCGCACGGCGACTCGGCCTGTTACGAAGCGATGGTGCTGATGGCTCAGCCGTTCAGCTACCGCTACACGCTGGTGGACGGGCAGGGCAACTGGGGTGCGCCGGATGATCCCAAATCCTTTGCGGCCATGCGCTACACCGAGGCGCGTCTGTCGCGTTACTCGGAAGTCCTGCTCAGCGAGCTGGGTCAGGGCACCGCTGACTGGGTGCCGAACTTTGACGGCACCCTGGACGAACCTGCGGTGTTGCCGGCACGTTTGCCGAACATTCTGCTCAATGGCACCACCGGTATCGCCGTCGGTATGGCGACCGATGTGCCGCCGCATAACCTGCGCGAAGTCGCCAGTGCCTGCGTTCGTCTGCTGGACGACCCCAAGGCCACGGTTGCCGAGCTGTGCGAGCACATTCTGGGGCCGGACTATCCGACCGAAGCGGAAATCATCACGCCGCGTGCCGACCTGCTGAAAATCTACGAGACCGGACGTGGCTCGGTGCGCATGCGTGCGGTTTATCGCATCGAAGATGGCGACATTATCGTCACCTCACTGCCGCATCAGGTATCCGGTGCCAAGGTGCTGGAACAGATCGCCGCGCAGATGCAGGCCAAGAAACTGCCGATGGTTGCCGACCTGCGCGACGAGTCGGACCACGAGAACCCTTGCCGTATCGTGATCATCCCGCGCTCCAACCGGGTTGAGCTGGACGAGCTGATGCAGCATCTGTTCGCGACCACCGAGCTGGAATCCAGTTACCGGGTGAACATCAACATCATCGGTCTGGATGGCAAGCCGCAGCTCAAGAACCTCAAGACACTGCTGGGCGAATGGCTGACGTTCCGTATCGGTACGGTGCGTCGCCGCCTGCAATTCCGCCTGGACAAGGTCGAGCATCGTCTGCACCTGTTGGACGGTTTGCTCACGGCTTACCTGAACCTCGATGAAGTGATCCACATCATCCGTACCGCCGAGCATCCGAAGGCGGAGCTGATTGCGCGTTTCGATCTGTCGGAAATTCAGGCCGATTACATCCTCGACACCCGTCTGCGCCAGTTGGCGCGTCTGGAAGAGATGAAGCTGCGCAGCGAGCAGGATGCCTTGCGCAAAGAGCAGGCCAAGCTTCAGGCGTTGCTGGGCAGCGAGTCCAAGCTGCGCAAGCTGGTGCGTGCCGAGCTGATTGCCGACGCGGAAACCTATGGCGACGACCGTCGTTCGCCCATCGTTGCCCGTGCCGAAGCCAAGGCGCTGTCTGAAAACGAATTGATGCCCACCGAGCCGGTGACTGTCGTCCTGTCGGAAAAAGGCTGGGTACGCTGTGCCAAGGGCCACGACATTGATGCGACCGGGCTTTCCTATAAAGCCGGGGACGGTTTCAAGACCTCGTCCATCGGCCGCTCCAATCAGTTCGCCGTGTTCATCGACTCGACCGGGCGCAGCTATTCGGTTGCGGCCCACACCCTGCCATCCGCGCGGGGCCAGGGCGAGCCGCTGACGGGCAAGCTGCAACCGCCACCGGGTGCGACCTTCGAATGCGTATTGTTGCCTGAAGATGATGCGTTGTACGTGATCGCGTCGGATGCCGGTTATGGTTTTGTCGTCAAAGGCGAAGACCTGCAAGCCAAGAACAAGGCGGGCAAGGCGCTGCTGAGCCTGCCGACCGGGGCGAAAGTCATCCTGCCTCGCCCTGTGCCCGATCGTGAGCAGAACTGGCTGGCGGCGGTGACCACCGAAGGCCGCCTGCTGGTGTTCAAGATCAGCGATTTGCCGCAACTGGGCAAAGGCAAGGGCAACAAGATCATCGGTATTCCGGGTGAGCGGGTAGCCAGCCGTGAAGAGTATGTGACTGATCTTGCGGTGATCGGACAAGGCGCTACGCTGGTACTTCAGGCGGGCAAAAGAACGCTGTCGCTGAAACCTGAAGACCTCGAACATTACAAGGGTGAGCGAGGCAGACGTGGCAATAAACTGCCAAGGGGCTTCCAGAGGGTCGATGCATTATTGGTGGAAAATAGCTGAAAACATTGATCTGGCACCAAGGTTCTTCGTTTTGCCATGAAGTACGATGCATAATCGCTGGAGTCATGGTGCATATTCACGGATGATATGGGGTCTTGGGGTGCATGCGTGGCTCAGTGCCTGCATGGGTCTTGAAAGTACTAATACTGTGGCCTGTCTCTGGACGGCCACCTGGATGGGATGATGAATTTTCTACGCCTTCCCTTGATCCTGCTGATGACTGGCGTTCTGGGTCTGGCTGGTTGCAGTGTGCACCAGCCGACCGCGCTTTATCAGCTCGATAGTGGTGAGCCTGGTCAGCCGAAACAGAGTAGTGGTCTGGCAGTATTGCTGGGTCCTGTTTCGGTGGCCGACTATCTGCAACGCGAAACCCTGCTGCAACGCCAGCCTGACGGTACCTTGACCGCTTCGTCCGATGGGCGCTGGGCGGGCAACCTGTCTTCGGATATCGACCAGTTGCTCTTGCGTCAGCTGGCCTGGAAGCTGGACAGCCAGCGCGTCGTCATGGCGCCTGCAACGGCCAGCTTCACGCCTGATGTTCAGGTCGTGCTGTCCATCACCCGCCTGGACTCCGGTGCCAAACAGCCCGCAGTACTGGATGCGCAATGGCGACTTCTGGACCGCAAGGGTCACGTCCGGGACAGCCGACTGGTTCACCTGGAACAAGTCCATGCCGGCAGCTCTGCCGATCAGGTCAAAGCCCAAGGCATGCTGTTGCAGCGCCTGGCTGATCAGGTCAGCACGGCGATCAAACCGATTTCCTGGCAGGCGCTCGACGAGCCGAAAAAAACGCCTGTCGCCAAGGCCAAAGAGCCTGACAAGCCAAGAATTCCACTGGCGTCCCCTATACGCACCGATCTGGAAGTGTTCCGCTTCTAGGATCGGCCCAACAAAAAGCCCGCATCGCTGCGGGCTTTTTGTTGGGCGCTCATCTCTGGTTCCCACACCTCGGCGTTCCTGATGCGCTGCATAGTCAGGATAGGACGCAGAGCGGCATGCCCACGCTGGAGCATGGGCACGACGGTGGTCTTGCGGACACCTATCGTTCCTCACGCTCCGCGTGGGAATGCAGTTCGTGACGCTCTGCGTCACCTGTTTGCGCCGGACCAGGTCAGTCAGGATAGGACGCCGAGCGCCCAGAGCGGCGTGCCCATGCAGAGCATGGGCACGAGAGAGGAGTGAGCGGAGGAGAAGATCAGGCCTTGTTGGATTCGTGCATGCGCGCCAGCTGGCGTTCGAGCATCGACGGGTAGGGCTCCATCAGGCGTTCTACGCAGCAGGCACCTTCCGGGCTGGCGATCGGGCGGATGCGGGCGCGTTGGCGGATCAACGGGTCGTCGTTGATGCGGCGCTCGACCAGCAGCAGGTTGCGGCTGTGCTGAGACAGCGCCAGTGCATCCTGCGCGGTTTCGGTCAGCAACAGATCGATCTGGCTCAGCCCACTCAAGCCCTCGCCCAGCGTCAGGCCCAGTTGCAGTTGCAAGGTGATGCCGCTGTCGGCCACCTCGATCTGCAAGGCATGGCTGAGTGCGCGCAACAGCTCACCGCAGCAGATCGCGTTGGTCAGGTAGTCATCACCGCTTTCGTGGCTATGGAACAGCATCAGCGTGCTGCCGTCATTCAGCGTGTGCAGCTCGCTTTCATACAGCGAGGCGGCCTGATCGAGGCAGTCGCGGTAGCGTTGCAGCAATTCGGTCAGGCGTGCGCGCGGCAGGCGGCGCAATTGATCCTGCGCACCCAGCTGCACGGCCAGCACTGCGCTGTTATGCGGTTCGATCGGCGCTACCGAGGCAGCCGCCGGGCGAACGGCTGGCGAGTTGTCCGAGTGGTCGCGCAGATCGGCGAATGGATCCTCATCGTCGTCTTCATCTTCTTCGGCAACGATGCGGCGCTGCACCGGTGGTGCCGGCAAGCGCGGTTTTGCTTCGCTGCTGCGTGCCGAAACCTTTGGTGCGGGCTTCTCTTCCGGCTCCAGATAAGGATCTTCGCTGTCGTCTTCCTCGCCGTCATACTCAGGCTCGGGCAGCGGTTCTGGCTCCGGCACCGGCGGCGCGAACGAGGTGCGCAACTGGCGCGCCAGATCGCCGACTTCATCCTGGCGATCGGTGGCCGGTGTGTACGGGTCAATATTCCGTAGCCAGATACGCATCTGCATCAGTGGTGTGGAGATGTGGCGGCCAAGGCGCAGGCTCAGGGCCAGCGCCAGGGCCAGCAGGATACCGGCCAGAATGCCCATGCTCTGCAGACTGATGGTCAGTGGCTGCTGGAACTGCGACATGTCGAGGCTGATGCGCAGATGGCCCGCCATCACGTCCTGGAACGTGATCTTGATTTCATACAGGCCCTGAGCTTCCCCCAGCAGCCCGTTTTTCGGGCGCTGGCCGGCCTCCGCGAGGATGCGGTTATCCACACTGTAGATAGCGGCATGCGCGACCAGCGGATTCTTGACCAGATTGCCCAGCAGCACGTTGAGACTGAGGATGTCGTTGGACACCAACAGCTCGGTAGCCGAGGTGGCGGTCTGGGTGGTCAGGGCCTGCCCCAGCGCATCAGCCTGTTCATGCATGGCCTGCTTGAACTGCAGGCCCATGACACCGGCGTAGATCACCAGCGCCAAAGCGACCAGGATCACGTTATGGCTGGCGATGCGCAAAGCGATCGGTACACGGCGATGACGCAGGGCACGAAAGATGAGCAGGAAGAAATTATCGGTTTTAACGGGCGTGGGCCGGTTCACAGAGCACGGCTCTTTCGGTGAAGTTGTCGCGCAGTATAACGAGCGACCCAGTGGCGGCAAAGCGCTGCCTGTGCCCGGTGGTCACTGAATGTGGTTAGAATGCGGTTTTTTTCCACTGCGGGGGTGCGCCTTGCGCGAAATCGTCCTGATTAACATCACTGGTGTCGACCGTCCCGGTCTCACTGCGGCCATCACCGGCGTCCTCGCCCAGGGTGGCGTGAACATTCTCGATATTGGTCAGGCGGTGATCCACGACACCCTGTCGTTCGGCATCCTGGTTGAAATTCCGGATACCGTGCAGGGATCCTCGGTGCTCAAGGACATCCTGTTCACCGCCTACGAACTGGATCAGCAAGTCCGTTTCACGGCGGTGTCCGAAACCGACTATCAACACTGGGTCGAAGGCCAGGGCAAGGCGCGTCACATCGTTACGCTGCTGACCCGCAAGGTCACGGCCGAGCAATTGCAGTGCGTCAGCGCCATCACTGCCAAGTACGGGCTGAATATCGATCAGATCGATCGTTTGTCCGGTCGCATGCCGCTCGACACCCCGGCCGACAAGGGCAAGGGCTGCATCGAGTTCACCGTGCGCGGCGAGCCTGCCGATCCGAAAGCCATGCAGGCCGAATTCCTCGCGGTTGCCCAGGATCTCAACGTCGATATCGCGTTCCAGCAGGATTCGCTGTTCCGTCGTAACCGGCGCCTGGCGGTGTTCGACATGGATTCGACCCTCATCGAGGCCGAAGTCATCGATGAACTGGCCAAGGCTGCGGGCGTCGGCGAGCAGGTTTCCGAGATTACCGAGCGTGCCATGCGCGGCGAACTGGATTTCAGCGAAAGCTTCAAAGAGCGTCTGGCCCTGCTCAAGGGGCTCGATGTGAGTGTGCTGGATGAAATCGGCGCGTCTCTGCGTCTGACCGAAGGCGCTGAAACGCTGTTCTCCGAGCTCAAGCGGCTGGGTTACAAAACGGCGATTCTATCGGGTGGCTTCACCTATTTTGCCAAACAGCTGCAAGCGAAGCTGGGCATCGATTACGTCTTTGCCAATGAACTGGAAGTGGTTGACGGCAAGGTGACTGGCGTAGCCGTCGAGCCGATCGTCAATGCGCAGCGCAAGGCCGATCTGTTGCGCGAACTGGCCCACAAGGAAGGGTTGAGCCTGGAGCAGACCATCGCGGTCGGCGACGGTGCCAATGACCTGCCGATGCTGGCGATTGCCGGGCTGGGTGTAGCGTTCCGTGCCAAGCCGCTGGTCAAGCAATCGGCCAAACAGGCCATTTCGACGCTGGGACTCGATGGCGTACTGTACCTGCTGGGTTTCCGCGACCGCGAAGGACAGCACTGACGCTCGGGCCGTCGTGGTCTGCCCCTGATGGCGAGGGGCCAATCGCGACGGCTGCCGCAGTGATCGCTACAGCGTGCCCCACAAGGAATCGAATTCCTGATCCGGCCTGACCTTTTCGGTTTCGGCCGCTTTCGGGGCGTCGTACATCTGATACTCGAACTGATTGTAACTGGCGCTGCTGACCTGCCGGTTGCTCAGTGACGCGCGGCGTTCTTCACCGTCGACGTTGATCATCACCTTGTTGCCCTCCTGAAACGGCAGACGCGGTGCAAGCACGGTGGGCGGTTTTTCCATGGCTCGTACTTCAGGCAGCATCAAGGTTCGCAGGTACTGGCTGTTCTGCTGTTCGCGAATCAGTTGCATACCGCACGGCTGGGCAAACGGGGCGATCAGTTCGATCCCCATCTGTGTGCCGCCGCTGCGTACCTGACGGATCCAGCGCACGATGGCAATACTCCAGCCCTGGCCTGCGTCGTCCTGAATACCCACCAGTTCGCCAGCCTGCAACTGCTGAGGCACTTCCTTCTGCCACGCCAGGCAGTAACCGCCGGGGCTGTGGTTGACGATATTCAGGTCGAAGGTCGGAAACGTGTGCTGGTTGTTGGAAAGCGATTCGCTGTCGCCGTCGTTTTTCGGGTATTCGATCTCTTCATAGGGCAGCAGAACGGATGAGCTCTTGCCGCGCTGCGTATCAAAGGCCGAGGCCCATGGATCGTCCGCGTCGTCATTGGCCATCTTCAACGAAAAACTCGCTGCACTGGTGGCGCTGTTCAACTGCAACAGCTCGCTGAACGACTTCTGGCCCGCGACATAGAAATGCAGCGCGCTCATGCCAATGCACAGTTTCAGCGTGCCCTTACCAGGCGTGCGTTGAAAGGTGCGTTCGGCCACATCGCCCCAGGCGACCGCCAGATGCTGCAGCAGGTCGGTGTTGATGCCGGTTGGAATCAGCAGCGGCGAGGGCGTGCGCTGGTCGTCGGGCAGGGCCAGGTACTGATTGATCGCTTCCGCCAGCGCGAACGTGTTGATACCCAGCAGCCGTGGAGATTGTTCGTCATTGAACAGCGTGCGATACAGCGGTGGTTTGTCGGCAGTCGGATCCAGGGCAAACAGGCTGCTCTCCTCGACAGGCGACTGCAGCTTTACCAGCGCGCTCCAGGCCTCCAGCGCATCGGCCAGTTTGCCGATGTTCAGTTGGCGCATCTGATTGCAGCGCGAGCAGCCCATCAGCAGCGCGATCACATAGGTCTGTTCCACGCTCAGCACTTTGCTGTGATGGGCCAGAGGCTCTTCGACCGGCGTGTTGTGCAACTGGTACTGACGGGCAATCTGGTAGATCTGATGCAGTTCGAGCCACAGGCCGTCCTGAACTGGACAGTAAAGCTGGTTGGCGCGAATCAGCGGCCCGTTGAGCCCGTGCAGTGCGCGTTGCAACGCGATGCTGAACAGCCCGGCCTGGTCTCGGGTGTAGCGCGGGGCGACCTGCTGAATGATTTGCTTGTAACCGGTCGCCAGATGGTTTTGCAGCGCCTGGCAGAGGTTGGCCACCTTGCGTGGTCGCTCGTCCAGCACAATGGCCTGATTGAGAAAGTGGCGTTCAAGGTGCTTGCAGACGAAGTACACCTCGGGCCGCAGCAGTTCAAGCAATTGCAGGCGGTTTTCGCTCGGGGTGATCAACTGGTTCAGCTCGGTCAGCCCTTGATAGAGTTGGCGTGCCATTTCTCCGAGGTTTGCCTTGGGCAATCTGGAGATCCAGCGTTTGAGGTCGCGGGGATTGGCTTCACTGAATGTCAGGCTCGACTGCGTCGGCGTGGGGGCACGCAATAGCAGAGGGAGGCTAAAATTACTCATGTGACAGGCAAACTCCAACAACTCACTGGCCCGGACGATGGCTTCATATGGGGGCCGAGGTTATCGCGCACCCGCGATGTGCCGAGCATACGCCCATGAAAGTGCGAAGTATCCTACAGCATCAATCGGACGACTTTACCAGTATCGACATCGCTTCGCAGCAGTTATGGCCCTAAGCTACTACCGTCCGGCGGCACGTTGCATGAGCGCCACTGTCCATCATCGGACACTCATGCATCAAGGCTCAGGCCTCCATCATGCCTGGGCCGGAACAGCCAGTGCCTGGCCCATTTGAACCTTGGAGCCAGCGGTCAGTTGTTCGGCCCATTTCACCTGACCTGGACCGAACAGCACGATGGCGGTAGAGCCCAGCTTGAACCGACCCATCTCGGCACCTTTCTCCAGGTGGATCGGTGCACGCGCCGCTTCGTCGTAGCTGAACGTCTTCAGTTCACGCTTGGGCGGTGTGACCAGCCCGGCCCATACCGTTTCGACAGACGCCACAATCATCGCGCCCACCAGTACCACTGCCATTGGCCCGCGCTCGGTGTCGAACAGGCAGACCACCCGCTCGTTACGGGCGAACAGCTCGGGTACGTTTTCGGCTGTGGTCTGGTTGACCGAGAAGATGCGGCCCGGTACGTAGACCATTTCGCGCAGCGTGCCAGCCAGTGGCATGTGTACGCGGTGATAGTCCTTCGGCGACAGGTAGACGGTTGCGAACTCGCCGCCCATGAACGGCGCTGACAGCTTGGGATCACCGCCGAGCAGTTCGAGCACGCTGAAACTGTGGCCCTTGGCCTGGAAGATCCGGCCGTGGTCGATAGGGCCCAACTGGCTGATGGCACCGTCGGCTGGCGAAAGAATCGCGCCCGGCGTGGCATCGAGCGGGCGGGCGTCGGCTTTCAATGCGCGGGTGAAGAACGCATTGAAGTGCTCGTAGGACGTCAGGTCTTCGACCAGTGCCTGCGACATGTCCACTTGATAACGGCGGGCAAACCACGCGGTGAAAGCGTTTTTGAACCAGCGCACGCGGCATTCGGCAACGCAGCCTGCCAGTCGGGACAGCAGGTGGTGCGGCAGCAGGTACTGGCTGATGATGAACAAGCGGTCTTTCATTGAAGGTCCTGAGGATGAGTGTCCTGAATATTTCTGTGAGGTCCGTCCCGGTTCGGTGGCGCGGACAGGTTCGACAGTTTCGGCTGGTGCTGGTGCTGGTGCTGGCTGCGCAGACGTGACGGGTTGTGCAACCTCGACTGCCTCGACGGGCGCGGCGGCCACATTCGGGAGTTCTACCGGTGTCTCCGGGTGATTGCCCCATTCGCCCCACGAGCCGGCATAGGCCTTGACCCTTGGATAGCCCAGCGCCTTGGCCACCAGATAGGTGAAGCCCGAGCGGTGATGGGTCTGACAGTGCGTGATGATTTCCTTGTCGGGCGTGATGCCCAGCTCGCGAAGGATCTCCGGCATGTCCTGGCGAATACGCAGGTTGCGCGCCTTGTCCATGCCCGCCGTCCACTCGAAATTGACGGCGCCGGGTATGTGGCCGCCTTTGGCCGCGACCACTTTTTCGCCCGAATACTCGGTCGGCGCGCGGGCATCCCAGATCGCCAGGTCGGCGGCGCCCAGACGACTCTGCAGGTACTCACGCGTGGCGGTAGGTTCGTCGTGCAGCGTCGTCAGCGTGACCGGGGCATCGGCAGCAGGCGGAACGTCGGTGCTCAGCGGCAGCAATTGCGCTTCCCAGGCCAGCAGCCCACCGTCCAGATAGTGATAACGGCTGTGGCCGATGACATCCAGCAGCCAGATGAAACGCCCAGCCCAGCCGCCGCCTTCGTCATCGTAGACGACATACACGGCGTCGGGATTGTGGCCCAGCTCGCCGAACAGTTGCTTAAGACTGGCAGTGTCGGGCAGCAGGCCGGGGGCAGGAGGCTTGCCCAGCTGTGTACGTTTCGGATCGACGAAGCGGGCACCGCGAATGTGCCCGGCTTCGTAGCGAGCGCTGCTGGTCAGATCCACGAGGATCAGTTCCGGGGCGTCTAGACGCTCAAGCAGATCGTTGGGTTCGATGACCAGCGACAAGCCAGTGAATGCGGACATTTGCAGCCTCCGATGAAAGGAAAGGGGCGAATTGTACGCCAGGCCTCAGGCTTTGCGATGACTAAAGATGCCCAGTGCCCGTTCAATACATTGCGCGGTTTTTCCGAATGCCTGTACGGAAATTTCCGACAAGGCCCCGCCGCCCTGGTCGGCGACCACCAGCAGCATGACTTTGCCGTTGTTGCTCAGCGAGCGAATCAGCCAGTGCTGGCCGCTGAACAGGGTTTTCAGCTGCGGGGGCAGCAGCGCGGCAAATTGCGCACTGTTGGCGGGTGTCATGCGTAACTGCGTCGGCTGGGTCAGCAGGCGTTGCAGCACGGTGCTTTCCTTGATGAACAGCTGCAAGGTAGCGGCGTCCTTTGGCAGGCCGGCAGTCTGGTTGACGCGCAGCACCGTTGACGTCTTGTCCAGCATCAGCAGCATGACCCGCTCCATGCCACACGAGATAAATGCATCGCGCGCCGAGGTGGTCAGGTGCATGGCGTTGATGAACGGGCTGGGATCCTGCAGCAGCTCGGCGCATTGCTTGCGCCACAGTTGCAGGGCGTCGGCCGATGGCGGCGGTGCAGGTTCATTGTCACGCCTTACACGCCGTGCGTCCCACGGCCAGATCAGCGATTCGGCCGGGTGCCAGAGGTCTTTTTCCGCATGGACGCGTGCGCTGCTGGCGGCATTCTGGTGCGCCTGTTGCTGTACTTCGCTCATCGACTGTTGCAGGTACAGGCTGGTCAGCCGTTCCCAGCGCAGGCAATGCGGGCTGTTCCAGGCCTGTTGTGCGGCCAGCGCCAGGCCGTTGCCCAGCAACACGGTATTGGCGGGCTGATTCAGCCAGCGGCGCAGGTTGGGGTCGTCGTCCATGAGTTGTTGCTGCTGCAGCGGGCTGTTGTCTTCGCGGGCGATGCGCAGCGCCTTGGCCAGATCGCGTCGCTCGTTGATCAACAGCTTATAGCCGCGCGTAACCCAGATCGGCAGGCGCCAGAACTCTGCGAGTGCCAGGCACAATTCCAGCAGGTTGACGCCGAACAGCTCTTTTTCCACTGCAACGCTGGAATGGCCCTTGTGGATAACCCGCAGCTCCAGTTCTTCGAGCAGCTTCGGATAGGCCAGCGCCATTGGCCAGAGCGGCGACAGAAACAGCAGGCTGCCCATGTGAATGTCCTGCCAGAGTCGCGCAAGGCGGCTGGCAAACAGGCCGTTGGCCTGTTGCGTGGCGTGCTGGCTGACCAGAATCAGCTGGCGATAGGCTGCAGGAATTTCTTCGGGCGGCTTGGCCGGCAAACGGCCCAGCAGGACTTCGGTACGCGCCAGACCCAGGCGGTTGATCGCAATTTCGAGGCTCTCGGCCTGCTCGGTCAACCCGTGGGTGTGATGGTTGGCCTCGCGCATCACGCTGAGCACCAGCGCAGGACTTTCCTGCATCATTTCGGCGATTTCACGCAGCGACCGACGACTGTCGTTCAGTGCGGCGCGGACGTGTCCATGATTGACGGCAGGGACCGGCAACGCGATGCCGTCAAGCAGTTTGACCCAGGCATCCAGCGTCTTCGGAACGAGGTGATGTGCTGCGTGTACTGTCGGCATTCGAGGGCCTGTGCGGCTGATTATCTGAGCTGGGAAACCGCCAGCGTACGGGGCCCTGAGGCCATTTTCCTCCTTTTATGGAGGCGCATAAATGGGTTTTTCAAAAGAACCGGCTATAGTCTGGCCCAGTTAGGCCGATAAGGAGAAGAAGAGATTCAACAACTTCCGGACTGTCCCTGAACCCGACTCAGTAAAGTATTTTTTCCTATGGCTAAAATCATCGGCATCATTGTCGTTATCGCAAGTGTCCTCGGTGGATATGTGCTGTCCCATGGCAAGGTCATGGCGCTGTTCCAGCCCTACGAGGTCTTGATTATCGGCGGTGCTGCGCTGGGCGCGTTCCTCCAGGCCAACCCTGGCTACATGTTCATGCACGTGTTCAAGAAGTCGCTGAAGATGTTCGGTACGCGCTTCACACATGCCTATTACCTCGAAGTGCTGGGGCTGGTTTACGAAATCCTCAACAAAAGCCGCCGTGAAGGCATGATGGCGATTGAAGGGGATATCGAAGACGCTGCTTCCAGCCCGATCTTCGCCAAATACCCGGGTGTCCTCAAGGATGAGCGCATGACTGCGTACATCTGCGACTACCTGCGCATCATGTCGTCCGGCAACATGGCTCCCCATGAGCTGGAAGGTCTGTTCGACATGGAACTGCTGAGCATGAAAGAAGACCTCGAGCATCCATCCCACGCCATTACCGGTATCGCTGACGGTATGCCCGGTTTCGGTATCGTGGCTGCGGTACTGGGTATCGTGGTGACCATGGCGTCGCTGGGTTCCGGCGACAAGGCTGCGATCGGTATGCACGTAGGTGCGGCGCTGGTCGGTACGTTCTTCGGTATTCTCGCGGCTTACGGTTTCTTCGGTCCTCTGGCCACCAGCCTTGCGCATGATGCCAAGGAAGAAATGAACGTCTACGAGGCCATCAAGGCGTCGCTGGTGGCCTCGGCCTCCGGCATGCCGCCTTCGCTGGCTGTCGAGTTCGGCCGCAAGGTTCTCTATCCGCTGCATCGCCCCAGCTTCAGCGAGCTGGAACAAGCGGTTCGCGGTCGCTAAGTCATGGAAAATAATCAGCCGATTATCATCAAGCGCGTAAAGCGCTTTGGTGGCGGACATCACGGCGGTGCCTGGAAAATCGCGTTTGCCGACTTCGCGACCGCGATGATGGCGTTCTTTCTGGTGCTGTGGCTGATGTCGTCTGCCACCCCCGAGCAATTGCTCGCGGTCGCCGGTTATTTCAAGGACCCGGTCGGCTTTTCGGACAGCGGTTCGCCGTATGTGATCGATCTGGGCGGTTCGCCAGAGATGTCGCCGAACCAGACGCTGAACCCTGAGGTTCAGACCACGCCGTCGCCGGATACGGTGCCGATCGAAGCGGAAAATGCCGAGACCAAGGCTGAAGCGGTGGAGCAGGAGCGTCTGGAGATGCTGCTCCAGGAGTTGCAGACCAAGGTCGAGGAAAATCCGCAGCTGCAGAAATTCAAGGATCAGATTCTGTTCGAGATCACTCAGGACGGTTTGCGTATCCAGATCATGGATGCGGAAAACCGGCCGATGTTCGACTCGGGCAGCGCGCGCCTCAAGCCTTATTTCGAAGACATTCTGCTGGCCCTGGCTGACACCATCAAAAGTGTGCCGAACAAGGTCAGTATCAGCGGCCACACCGATGCAACGCCTTTTGTGGGCAGTGGCGGGTTCGGCAACTGGGAGCTGTCGGCCAACCGTGCCAACGCTGCACGCCGTGCGCTGGTAGCCGGGACGTATCCGGATTCACAAGTGGCCAGGGTAGTGGGGTACGCGTCGTCTGCTCTTTATGACCGCCAGAACCCGACCAACCCGATCAATCGCCGCATCGATATCGTGGTGCTGACCAAAAAGGCCCAGCACCGCATCGAGGGCGATCAGAACTCCGGTGGTGCGCCAGTCACACCCGCCGCGCCGGCAGCACCGGCGCCAGCGACACCCGCGGTTCCGGCGGTACCTGCTGCTCCGGGGGCTTCGACAGCAGCGCCACCCGACCCGCAGGCCTACGCCCAGCCGCGCGAGATCCGGCAGAAGCTGAACATCTTTGACGATGGCAAGTTGCGGGTCGAGCCGGCCCAGAACTGAGCTGCAACCGATACAAAAACGCCGCGATCATCGCGGCGTTTTTGCGTGCGGCGTTCGGTGCTCAGTAACTGTCTTGCGGCAGGCTGGCAATGATCGAGCGGTAGCTGTTCATGCGCTGCTGTTGCACGCGGCCGTCCTCAAGCCCCTTGAGCAGGGCGCAGCCCGGTTCGCGGTCATGCTTGCAGTCACGAAAGCGGCAGGTGCCGATCAGGTCGTTGAACTCGATGAAGCCTGCCTCTACGTCGGCACGACTGACGTGCCCCAGGCCGAATTCCCGGATGCCCGGCGAGTCGATCAGATCGCCGCCGCGCGGGAAGTGGAACAGGCGCGCGGTGGTCGTGGTGTGTGTGCCCTGACCGGAAACCTCGGACAGCGGACCGACCCGAGTGTCCGTTTCCGGCAACAGGCTGTTGACCAGCGAGGACTTGCCGACGCCGGACTGGCCGACGAACACGCTGATGTGCCCGTCAAGCTGGCTTTGCAGGCTCTGCATGCCGTCACCGTGGTGTGCGGACACTTCCAGCACCGGATAACCCAGCGTGCGGTAGACCGCCAGCAGCGCATTGAGCGCGGGCGCATTCTGCTCGTCGATCAGGTCGGCCTTGTTGAGCAGCAGCAACGGACGAATCCCGGCGTGCTCGGCGGCCACCAGATAGCGGTCGATCAGGTTGGCATGCGGCTCGGGCATCGGCGCGAAGACGATCACGATCAGGTCGACGTTGGCAGCCACAGGCTTGAGCTGGCCGCGTGAATCCGGGCGGCGCAGTTCGGTGGTGCGAGGCAGTTGCGCGACGATCACGCCAATGCCCTGATTGCCGGCGCGCCATACCACGCGATCACCGGTCACCAGCGCAGGCAGGTTGGCGCGCAGGTGGCAGCGAAAGACCTGACCGGTCGCTTCGCCTTCCTGGGCCTCGACTTCGACTTGCACGCCGAAGTGAGCGATCACCAGGCCCGTCTGCTCGGGGCCGAGGTCGCCACCCTCAAGTGTTTCAAGCGTAGCGGACTCGCGTTTTGCCGCGCGGGCAGCACGCTCGCCCTGAATTTTTTCGATGCGCCAGTTCTGACGACGATTGAGTTGGCGTTTGGCCATGGGTGTTCCGATGTGATGTAACCGATGAATTAGGCAGTACGATGGATCGGCAGGAGTCTAGCACGGCAGGGTGAGCTAAACTGCGCGCCTACGCTGAGGAGTCGACACATGCAGAACAAGCAGAACCTGATCTGGATCGATCTGGAAATGACCGGTCTGGACCCTGATACCGATGTCATTATCGAAATGGCCACGATCATCACCGATAGCGAGCTGAACACCCTGGCCGAAGGTCCGGTGATCGCTGTGCATCAGAGCGACGAAACGCTGGCGAAAATGGACGAGTGGAACACTCGCCAGCACGGCGGTTCGGGCCTGACCCAGCGCGTGCGGGAAAGTACCGTCAGCATGGCTGAAGCCGAGGCGCAGACCCTTGAGTTCATCAAACTGTGGGTGCCAGAGCGCAGTTCGCCGATCTGCGGCAACAGCATCTGCCAGGATCGCCGCTTCCTGTACCGCCACATGCCGACGCTGGAAAACTACTTCCACTACCGAAACCTGGATGTCTCGACCCTCAAGGAACTGGCTGCGCGCTGGTCCCCCGAGCTGAAATTCAAGAAAGGCAGCACCCACCTGGCGCTCGATGATATCCGCGAGTCGATTGCCGAGCTGCGCTTTTATCGTGAGCACTTCATCAAGGCCTGATCGAGACTCGCAGGTGCAGTGAATAATCTTCGCTGCACTCTTTCAGTGCGTTGGTCGGCTGGTTAGACTGCGCGCCTTTGTCGCAGAGTCCCCGCCATGTTGCTGATGCTTTATCTGATCGCTATCACTGCTGAAGCCATGACGGGAGCCCTGTCTGCAGGGCGGCGCGGGATGGACTGGTTCGGCGTGGTGCTGATTGCCTGCGTCACGGCGCTGGGTGGCGGGTCGGTGCGCGACGTGCTGATCGGTCATTACCCGCTGACTTGGGTCAAGCACCCGGAGTATCTGGTTCTGACCAGTGTGGCGGCGCTGGTGACGATCTTCATCGCGCCATTGATGCGTCACCTGCGCTCACTGTTTCTGGTGCTCGATGCACTGGGGCTGGTGGCCTTTACCCTGATCGGCTGCATGACCGCGCTGGAGGCCGGGCACGGTCTGCTGATCGCGTCAGTCTGCGGCGTGATCACCGGGGTTTTCGGCGGCATCCTGCGCGACATCTTCTGCAACGACATCCCGCTGATCTTCCGCCGCGAGCTGTACGCCAGCGTGTCTTTTCTGGCCGCGTGGTGTTTTCTGCTGTGTCAGTACCTGCAACTGCCCAACGAACAAGCGGTACTGATCACCCTGTTCGGCGGCCTGCTGCTGCGCCTGCTGGCGATTCGTTTCCGCTGGGAAATGCCCAAGTTTGTCTATAAAGACGAGCCTTGAAGAGGGGGGAAGGCCACGAGCGGCATGCCCAAGCTCGTCTTGTGGGAGGCAATTTTGTTCAGTCATAACCATGTATGAGCGAGCCGGGCCACGCTTCGCTTGCTCGCGAAGGCTGACTGACAGAGGCATAAATCTCCGGCGATTGTCCCTGCCTCTTCGCGAGCAAGCTCGCTCCCATAGGAATATCCAGGGGGTACCTTTAAAGCGGCGCCACGCCGTGCCTCTGCAGCGCCCATTCCACATGCTCCCTGACCAGTTCCGAAGGATAGTCGCGCCGTGCTTGCAGGGCCTCGATCACCGGGATGGTGGAGGGCGCATTGCCCAGCCCCACGGCCAGATTGCGTAGCCAGCGCTCATAACCTGCCCGGCGCAATGGCGAGCCTTCGGTGCTGCCGAGGAATTTCTCTTCATCCCAGAGGAACAGCTCGGCCAGCCCGGCGTTGTCCAGGTTGTGGCGCGGCTGAAAGTCGCTCTGCTCGGTTGGACGGGCGAAGCGGTTCCACGGGCAGACGATCTGGCAATCGTCGCAACCGAACACCCGGTTGCCGATCAATGGCCGCAGCTCTTCGGGGATCGCCGTCTTCAGCTCGATGGTCAGGTAGGAAATACAGCGCCGCGCATCCAGCACGTAAGGGCCGATAAACGCCGCGGTCGGGCAGATGTCCAGGCAGGCTGTACAGCGCCCGCAGTGTTCGGTCGCATGGGGCGCATCCACCGGCAACGGGATATCGACAAACAGCTCGCCGAGAAAGAAGAAGCTGCCCGCCTTGCGGTTGAGCACCAGCGTGTTCTTGCCGATCCAGCCCAGCCCGGCCTGTTCGGCGATGGCTTTTTCCAGCACCGGCGCGCTGTCCACGAAGGCTCTAAAGCCAAACGGCCCGATGGCCTGCTGAATACGCTCGGCCAGTTGCTGCAGGCGCTTGCGGATGAGTTTGTGATAATCACGGCCCAGCGCGTAGCGTGAGACGTAGGCTTTTTCCGGCTCGGTCAGGCGCTGCGCCATCTCGGTGTCGCCCGGCAGATAATCCATGCGCAGCGACACCACGCGCAGCGTTCCCGGCACCAGCTCAGCGGGGTGGGAACGTTTGCTGCCATGGGCTGCCATATAGTCCATTTCCCCGTGATAGCCTGCATCGAGCCAGCGTTGCAGATGCTGCTCGTGCTCTGCCAGGTCCAGGCCGCTGATCCCGACTTCCTGAAAACCCAGCTCACGCCCCCACGCCTTGATTGAGACGGCAAGGGCGGCAAGATCATCGGAAGTAGGAAGTACAGCAGTAATAGCGGACATGCGCAGAGAGAAACCGGGGCCAAGGTGCGTATAATTCTGCCAGACATCGGAGCCCATAGACGCATGTTCGACACTAAACCTCATTTACCCGACGCGCTGTACAGCGCTGCGCAGGTCCGCGACCTCGACGCACGGCTGATTGCGGCCGGTACACCCGGCCTGGAATTGATGCTGCGCGCGGCGCAGGCGTTGTGGCACACCCTGCTTCGGCGCTGGCCGGAGGCCAACGAACTGACCGTATTGACCGGGCGTGGCAACAACGCCGGTGACGGGTATCTGGTGGCTGCCATGGCGCACAAGGCCGGCTGGCAGGTCCGGGTGCTGGCCGTGGGCGACCCGGCCGCACTGACCGGTGATGCGGCGGCGGCGCATGCTGCGGCTTTCGGTATTGATATTCAGGCATGGGCCGGGCAGCCGCTGGCCGGTGTCGTGCTGGATGCGTTGCTCGGCACCGGGCTCGACGGCGAGGTGCGCGAGCCCTATGTCTCGGCCATCAACGCGATCAACAACAGCGGTCTGCCCGTCGTGGCCGTGGATATTCCATCGGGCTTGAGTGCAGATACCGGGCAGACACTGGGTGTCGCGGTGCGTGCCGATGTGACCGTTACGTTCATCGGCCTCAAACTGGGGCTGTTGACGGGCGATGCGGCGGACCTGGTGGGTGAGCTGATTTTCGACGACCTGCGTGCGGACCCGGCGCTGGTGGCGCAAGCGCCGTTCAGTGCGAAGCGCCTCGATAAACACAACCTGCCGCCACTCGCAGCACGCCCGCGAACCGCCCATAAAGGCCTGTTTGGCCGGGTGCTGGTCATCGGTGGCGATCACGGTTTTGGCGGCGCAGCGTTGCTCAGCGCCGAAAGCGCCCTGCGCAGCGGTGCAGGCATGCTGACGCTGGCGACAAGGCCCGAGCATGTTGCGGCCGCCCTGACGCGCATGCCGGAAATCATGAGCGCGGCGATTCATTCGGCCAACCAGCTGATGGGCTTGATTGAGCCGGCCAGCGTGTTGGTGGTCGGCCCCGGACTGGGCCAGGCGGCCTGGGGGCGCAGTCTGCTGTCGGCAGCCGCCAATGCGGATGGTCCGCAGGTGTGGGACGCCGATGCGCTGAACATGCTGGCCGCCGGGCTGGTCAGCCTGCCCAAAGGCAGTGTCATCACTCCGCATCCGGGCGAGGCGGCGCGGTTGCTGGGCGTGGGCATCAAGGACGTTCAGGCTGACCGGGCTGCTGCAGTGCGGGCGCTGGCGCGTAAATTCGATACGGTTTGCGTACTCAAGGGCTCCGGCAGCCTGATTGCCGATGCCAGCGGGCAACTGGCGCTGTGCGACCGCGGTCATCCGGCCATGGCCACCGCGGGGCTGGGTGACGTACTGGCCGGATTGACCGGCGCGCTGATGGCGCAGCATCTCAAGCCCTTCGACGCGGCCTGTCTGGCCGTGTGGCTGCACGCAAGCGCCGGTCAGAAAGTCGGTGAGTGCGGTCGGGGGCTGGCTGCCAGCGATATTATTCCTGCCATTCGTCAGTTATTGGAGGAGCTGCAACCGTGTCTGATTTAACGCTGCATGTGGTTGGCGAAGAGGCAATGATGGATTTTGGTGCACGTCTGGCCAAGGTCACTGAAGGCCTTGGCGTCATCTTTCTGGATGGCGATCTGGGCGCTGGAAAAACCACGCTTTCGCGGGGATTGATTCGCGGCTTCGGGCATGTCGGGGCCGTCAAGAGTCCTACTTTCACGCTGGTCGAACCTTACGAAATCGGCGCGATAAAGGTGTTTCACTTTGACCTTTACCGGCTGGTCGATCCGGAAGAACTCGAGTACATGGGCGTGCGTGATTACTTCGACGGCGACGCACTTTGTCTGATTGAATGGCCCCAGCGTGGTGCAGGCTTTTTGCCAAAGCCTGACCTGACCATTACCATTGGGCCGCACGGAGAAGGTCGGTCCGTGATATTGAGCCCGCTGGGCTCGCGTGGCGAACGTTGGTGTGCCACTTTGGCTTTGGAATTCAAATAGATATGGGGTTAGGTATGCGCATGCGCGCGCTGGTTACTGTAGTTGGTCTGCTGTTGATGGCCCTGGCTGTCGAGGCGGTTGCCGCTACGCAAGTACGAAGTGTCCGCTTATGGCGTGCGCCGGATAACACGCGTCTGGTCTTCGACCTGACGGGGCCGGTTCAGCACAGCCTGTTTACCCTGACTTCGCCTGACCGTCTGGTGATCGATATCAATGGTGCGACGCTTGGCGGCCCCTTGAACGTACCGACGGCCAATACGCCGATCAGCAGCATGCGTTCTGCGCAGCGCACGCCTACCGACCTGCGCGTGGTCATCGACCTGAAAAAAGGTGTGACCCCGAAGAGCTTCACGCTGGCGCCGAATCAGCAATACGGCAACCGTCTGGTGGTCGACCTGTACGACAACGCCGCCGATGCCAATCCGACACCAGTCATTCCGGATACCGCTGCCAACACTGCGCCCGCGGTTCCGGTCAGCCCGGCCAAGCCTGAAATCAAGCTGACCCCGGTGCCGAACGGCAAGCGCGACATCGTTGTGGTGATCGATGCCGGGCACGGCGGGGAAGACCCCGGTGCCTCGGGCGGTGCCGGTCAGAAAGAGAAAAACGTGGTGCTGTCGATTGCCAAGGAGCTGCAGCGCCAGGTGAATGCCGAGAAAGGCTATCGCGCCGAACTGACGCGCACCGGCGACTACTTTATTCCGTTGCGCAAACGTACCGAGATCGCCCGCTCCAAGGGCGCCGACCTGTTCGTGTCGATCCACGCCGACGCCGCGCCGTCTTCCGCTGCGTTCGGCGCATCGGTGTTCGCCCTGTCCGATCGGGGTGCCACTTCCGAAACCGCACGCTGGCTGGCGGACAGTGAAAACCGTTCCGACCTGATTGGTGGTGCCGGCGCGGTCAGCCTCGATGACAAGGACCGCATGCTCGCAGGCGTGTTGCTGGACTTGTCCATGACCGCGTCGCTGTCTTCGAGCCTGAACGTTGGCCAGAAGGTATTGAGCAACATTGGCCGCGTGACGTCGCTGCACAAGTCACGTGTCGAGCAGGCCGGCTTCATGGTGCTCAAGTCGCCGGATATCCCGTCGATTCTTGTGGAAACCGGCTTTATCTCAAACGCCAACGAGGCCAACAAGCTTGGTTCTGCGTCGCATCAGCAGGCGCTGGCGCGTTCGATCACGTCGGGCGTCAAACAGTTCTTCCAGCAGAATCCGCCGCAGGGCACCTACATTGCCTGGCTGCGTGATAACGGCAAGCTGGCCCAGGGGCCGCGCAATCACGTCGTTCGTTCCGGCGAAACCCTGGCCATGCTCGCTGCGCGCTATGACATGAACATCGCCACCTTGCGCAGCGCCAACAATCTGAAGTCCGATGAATTGAAGATCGGCCAGGATCTGCGTATTCCAAGTTCCGAGGTGGCGACTCAGTAATGACCGATCTCCTGCTCGACGGCGCCGAAGCCGATAACGCTCAGACTGCCCTGAACGCAGCACGCATCGAACTGCTCAGTCCGCGTCTGGCCAACCAGATTGCGGCGGGCGAAGTCGTCGAGCGTCCGGCTTCGGTGATCAAGGAGCTGCTGGAAAACAGCCTCGATTCCGGCGCGCGGCGCATCGATGTCGACGTCGAGCAGGCCGGTATCAAACTGTTGAAAGTGCGTGACGATGGCAGCGGTATCTCTTCGGACGATCTGCCATTGGCGCTGGCACGCCACGCGACCAGCAAGATTCGCGACCTGGAAGACCTCGAGCGGGTCATGAGCCTGGGGTTTCGCGGCGAAGCGCTGGCTTCGATCAGCTCCGTGGCGCGCCTGACCCTGACCTCGCGCACCCGCGACGCCGATCAGGCTTGGCAGGTCGAAACCGAAGGTCGTGACATGGCGCCACGCGTGCAACCGGCCGCGCATCCGGTAGGCACCTCCGTTGAAGTGCGGGATCTGTTCTTCAATACGCCGGCCCGACGCAAGTTTCTGAAAGCCGAAAAAACCGAATTCGATCATTTGCAGGAAGTCATCAAGCGCATGGCGCTGGCGCGTTTCGACGTGGCCTTCCACCTGCGTCACAACGGCAAGACCGTGCTGAGCCTGCATGAAGCGCATGACGATACCGCCAGAGCGCGACGTGTCTCGGCAATCTGCGGGCCGGGCTTTCTGGAGCAGGCGCTGCCCATCGAGATCGAGCGCAATGGCCTGCATCTGTGGGGCTGGGTCGGGCTGCCGACCTTCTCGCGCAGCCAGGCCGACCTGCAATATTTCTTCGTGAATGGCCGGGCAGTGCGCGACAAGCTGGTCGCCCACGCGGTGCGTCAGGCGTATCGCGACGTGCTGTTCAATGGCCGTCATCCGACCTTCGTGCTGTTTTTCGAGGTCGATCCGGCCGCTGTGGACGTCAACGTTCACCCGACCAAGCATGAAGTGCGCTTCCGCGACGGGCGCATGGTGCATGACTTCCTGTATGGCACTCTCTACCGTGCGCTGGGCGATGTGCGTCCTGAAAATCAGCTGGGTGGCAGCGCGCCGGTTGTCGCCGAAACGCGCCCGAGCGGACCTGATGCGGGCGAATTCGGGCCGCAGGGTGAAATGCGTCTGGCCAACAATGTGCTGGAGCAGCCCCAGGGCGAGCCGTTTTCCCGGCCTGCTGCCGGTGGCGGCGCTGGCAGCGGTTATCAGTATCAATACACGCCTCGGCCCACCGCTGGCGTGCCGGTGGCCGAAGCGCAAAGCGCTTACCGTGAATTCTTCGCGCCGCTGCCCAGTGCCGCGCCCGCGTCGCTGCCTGAATCGCCCGGTGACATTCCGCCGCTGGGTTATGCGCTGGCGCAGCTCAAGGGTATCTACATTCTTGCTGAAAACGCTCACGGCCTGGTGCTGGTGGACATGCATGCCGCTCACGAGCGGATCATGTACGAGCGCCTTAAAATAGCCATGGCCAACGAAGGCCTGAGCGGCCAGCCATTGCTGGTGCCCGAATCCATCGCGGTCAGCCAGCGTGAAGCGGATTGTGCCGAAGAGCACCTTGCGACTTTCCAGCGCCTGGGCTTCGAACTGCAGCGGCTCGGCCCGGAAACCCTGGCGATCCGCCAGATCCCTGCGTTGCTCAAACAGGCCGAAGCCAATCGGCTGGTCAGCGACGTACTGGCCGACCTCATGGAATACGGCACCAGTGACCGGGTGCAGGCGCACATGAACGAGCTGCTCGGCACCATGGCCTGCCACGGCGCGATTCGCGCCAATCGGCGTCTGGCCATCCCGGAAATGAACGGCCTGCTGCGTGACATGGAAAACACCGAGCGCAGCGGGCAATGCAACCACGGTCGTCCTACCTGGACCCAGATGGGTCTCAATGACCTGGATAAATTATTCCTGCGCGGTCAATGAATGAACGCTTTACCTCCGGCCATCTTTCTCATGGGGCCTACCGCTGCAGGCAAGACCGACCTTGCGATAGAACTGACCAAAGTGCTGCCCTGCGAGTTGATCAGCGTCGATTCTGCGCTGGTCTATCGCGGCATGGACATCGGCACCGCCAAGCCGTCGAAGGCGCAACTGGCTGAACATCCTCACCGTCTGATCGACATTCTCGACCCGGCGCAAAGCTACTCCGCAGCCGATTTTCGCAGTGACGCCCTGGCGGCCATGGCGGAAATTACCGCACGCGGAAATATTCCTTTGCTGGTCGGCGGCACTATGTTGTATTTCAAGGCTCTATTGGACGGGCTGGCGGACATGCCGGCGGCCGATGCACAGGTCAGGGCGCAGCTTGAGGCCGATGCACAGGCCTTCGGCTGGCAGGCATTGCACGATCAACTGGCGGTGGTCGATCCCGTTTCGGCGGCACGTATTCACCCCAACGATCCGCAACGGCTGATCAGGGCGCTCGAGGTGTATCGCGTCAGCGGAATGAGCATGACGGCACATCGCGAGCAACAAACTGCGCAAAGTACCGAAGCAGCCGCATCAGGGCGCCAGCAATTGCCCTATACTGTCGCGAACCTTGCCATCGCTCCGGCTGATCGCAAGGTGCTGCACCAACGCATCGCGCTACGTTTCGAGCAAATGCTGGATCAGGGGTTTCTGGACGAAGTACTGGCATTGCGCTCAAGAGGTGACCTGCATTCGGGGTTGCCATCGATAAGAGCTGTCGGTTATCGCCAGGTCTGGGATCACCTGGATGGGAAGCTGACGCGGGATGAAATGCAGGAGCGCGGCATCATTGCAACGCGCCAGCTGGCCAAAAGGCAGTTCACCTGGCTACGCAGCTGGGAGGACTTGCACTGGCTGGACAGCCTGGCCAGCGACAATCTGTCGCGCGCCTTGAAATACCTGGGATCGGTCTCCATATTGAGCTGAGTCCCTGCAATAGCCGTCTATCCTTGGGGGGTGGTCGGTCAAGCTAATCGAATTCGATTTATTATTTTATTGATCCTTAAAGGAGTGCGGCACATGTCAAAAGGGCATTCGCTACAAGACCCTTACCTGAATACCTTGCGTAAAGAGAAGGTCGGGGTATCGATCTATCTGGTCAACGGTATCAAGCTGCAGGGTACGATCGAGTCTTTCGACCAGTTCGTCATTTTGCTGAAGAACACGGTCAGCCAGATGGTTTACAAACACGCTATTTCCACCGTCGTACCTGTTCGCCCGATTCGCCTGCCAAGCGCTACAGACGCTGACGGCGCGGACGCCGAGCCAGGTAACGCCTGATAGGAGTCTGCCTTGTTCTTTGAGCGCCACAGTGGTGGTGAACGTGCAATTCTCGTTCATCTGGATGGTCAGGACCCTGAGGCGCGCGAAGATCCGCAGGAGTTTCAGGAATTGGCCATCTCAGCCGGTGCCGATACCGTTGCGTTTATCAACGTGCCGCGTCATCGGCCTTCGGCCAAGTATCTGATCGGCTCTGGCAAGGTCGAAGAGCTTCGCGATCAGGTCAAGGCCGAACAGGCCGATCTGGTCATCTTCAATCACACCCTCACGCCCAGTCAGGAACGCAACCTCGAACGCGTTTTCGAGTGTCGTGTGCTTGACCGCACCGGTCTGATTCTGGATATCTTCGCGCAACGGGCGCGTACTCACGAAGGCAAGCTTCAGGTCGAACTGGCCCAGCTTGAGCACATGAGTACCCGCCTGGTTCGTGGCTGGACCCACCTTGAGCGACAGAAAGGTGGTATCGGCCTGCGCGGTCCGGGTGAGACCCAGCTCGAAACCGACCGACGTCTGTTGCGGGTTCGCCTGCGGCAGATCAAGGGACGGCTGGAGAAGGTTCGCAGCCAGCGTGATCAGGCCCGTCGCGGGCGTCGTCGCGCGGATATTCCATCGGTTTCACTGGTGGGGTATACCAACGCCGGCAAATCGACCCTGTTCAACTCGGTAACCGATTCGGATGTGTTTGCGGCAGACCAACTGTTCGCCACGCTCGATCCGACCCTGCGTCGTCTGCAACTCGATGACCTGGGGCCTATCGTGCTGGCCGATACCGTGGGCTTTATTCGCCACCTGCCGCACAAGCTGGTCGAGGCCTTTCGGGCGACGCTTGAAGAATCGAGCAACTCCGATTTACTGCTGCATGTGATCGACTCCCACGAGCCGGATCGCATGTCGCAGATCGAGCAGGTCATGGCCGTGCTTGGCGAGATCGGAGCCGAGGGCTTGCCGATCCTCGAGGTCTATAACAAACTCGATCTGCTTGAAGGCGTAGAGCCTCAGATACAGCGCGATGCCGACGGCAAGCCGCAGCGTGTCTGGGTTTCTGCCCGTGATGGTCGAGGGCTTGATCTGCTCAAACAGGCTATCGCCGAATTGCTTGGCGACGACCTGTTCGTCGGCACGCTGCTTCTGCCTCAAAGTCTTGCCCGGCTGCGTGCCCAGTTCTTTGAACTGGGTGCGGTGCAGAGCGAAACGCACGACGAGGATGGTGCCAGCGTGTTGGCCGTACGACTGCCGCGCGTTGAACTCAATCGACTGGTGAGTCGCGAAGGATTGCAGCCGCTGGAGTTCATCGAGCAACACACTTTGCAATAAAAGCACGAGAAAGCCGTTGTACGGCTTTCCCGAGCATTCTGTAGCATTGGTCGGCGCGCCGCGGGCGCGTCTTTGCTTTATCAGATGGAGAGCGCTATGGCTTGGAATGAGCCGGGTGGCAACTCGAATAATCAAGATCCCTGGGGTGGCAAACGCCGTGGCGGCGACCGCAAGGGACCACCTGATCTCGACGAGGCCTTCCGTAAGCTGCAGGAAAGCCTGAAGGGGTTGTTCGGCGGCGGTAACAAACGCGGCAGCGATGGCGGCGGCAGTGGCAATGGCGGCGGTTCAGGCAAGGGCGGTGGCCTCGGCCTGCTCGGCATTGGCCTGGTCGTGCTCGTCGCTTTCTGGCTGTACAGCGCTATCTATGTGGTTGACGAGCAAGAGCAGGCTGTCGTGCTGCGTTTCGGTCAGTACCACGAGACCGTGGGCCCGGGCCTTAACATCTACTTCCCGCCGTTCGATCGCAAGTACATGGAAAACGTGACTCGCGAGCGCGCCTACAGCAAGCAGGGCCAGATGCTCACCGAAGACGAGAACATCGTCGAAGTGCCGCTCACCGTGCAATACAAGATCAGCGATCTTCAGGCGTTCGTGCTGAACGTCGATCAGCCTGAAATCAGCCTGCAGCACGCGACTGAAAGTGCGTTGCGCCATGTCGTGGGTTCCACGGCGATGGATCAGGTGCTGACTGAAGGCCGCGAACTGATGGCCAGCGAAATCAAGGAGCGTCTGCAACGTTTCCTCGATACCTACCGCACCGGCATCACCGTGACCCAGGTGAACGTACAGAGCGCCGCTGCGCCGCGTGAAGTGCAGGAAGCTTTCGATGACGTGATCCGCGCCCGTGAAGACGAGCAGCGTGCACGTAACCAGGCTGAAAGCTACGCCAATGGTGTGATCCCGGAAGCCCGTGGTCAGGCTCAGCGTATTCTCGAAGATGCCAACGGTTACCGCGATGAAGTGGTTTCGCGTGCCAAGGGTGAGGCGGATCGCTTTACCAAACTGGTTGCCGAGTACCGCAAGGCTCCTGAAGTCACCCGTCAGCGTCTGTATCTGGACACCATGCAGGAAGTCTTCAGCAACACCAGCAAGGTGCTCGTGACCGGCGACAAGGGGCAGAACAATCTGCTTTATCTGCCGCTCGACAAGATGATCGAGAGCAGCCGCAGCAGTAACGGCAATGGCTCCAATTCAGGTACGCCATCGCAGTCGGCCAATGATGCTGCCGCTGCTGCCGCCGCTGCCCGGGCGAATGAGGCTCAGCAGCGTGGTGAAGTACGTACCAGGGAGACTCGCTGATGAGTAACAAATCGCTGATCGCCCTCATTGTTGGCGTGATACTGGCCGTCATTGCCTGGAACAGCTTCTACATCGTGTCCCAGACAGAGCGTGCGGTCCTGCTGCAATTCGGTCGTGTGGTCCAGGCTGACGTTCAGCCGGGTCTGCATGTGAAGGTTCCTTACGTGAACCAGGTGCGCAAGTTCGACGGTCGTTTGCTGACCCTCGATGCACCGACCCAGCGCTTCCTGACACTGGAAAAGAAAGCGGTCATGGTTGATGCCTACGCCAAGTGGCGTGTGAAGGATGCGGAGCGTTTCTACACCGCGACTTCCGGCCTCAAGCAGATTGCCGACGAGCGTCTTTCGCGTCGTCTGGAATCCGGCCTGCGTGACCAGTTCGGCAAGCGCACCCTGCACGAAGTCGTGTCGGGTGAGCGAGACGCGCTGATGGCGGATATCACCGGTTCGCTGAACCGCATGGCCGAGAAAGAACTGGGGATCGAAGTTGTCGATGTCCGGGTCAAGGCCATCGATCTGCCGAAGGAAGTGAATCGCAGCGTTTTCGAACGTATGAGCACCGAGCGTGAGCGTGAAGCGCGCGAGCACCGTGCCAAGGGTAACGAGCTGGCTGAAGGCATCCGTGCCGACGCCGATCGTCAGCGTCGTGTGCTGCTGGCCGAAGCCTATCGCGAGTCGGAAGAAGCGCGTGGCGATGGTGATGCCCAGGCTGCCGCGATCTACTCCAAGGCGTATGGTCAGGACCAGGAGTTCTACGCGTTCTATCGCAGCCTGCGTGCCTACCGCGAAAGCTTTGCGAACAAGAGCGACGTGATGGTGCTTGATCCGAACAGCGAATTCTTTCGCTACATGGAAAAAGCCAAGCCGTAATTAATCACCCGCCGGGCGGCAAAACCGCCCGGTGGGGTGAACGTACGGTGAAACGTGTGTATCATGCGGCAGCCGGGAAATTCCCGGCTTTTTTGCGTCTGCACGATTGATTGGCCGTATCTGAATCAGAGCGCGGCAAGATTTTTCGAGGAAAGTGGTCTGCAAGGCCTGTCTCGGGCATTTGTCGTGCCCGTCATACGGCGCACCACTTTCTGCTTCACTCAAGGTCGGCCCGTAGGCTGGCCGCCTGGATCACAGGGGAATGGCGTAATGGCAACGGTCGACCGCTGGCTGCTACCAGATGGCATCGAAGAAGTACTGCCACCGGAAGCGGCGCGCATTGAAGTAGCGCGCCGTCAGGTGTTGGATCTGTTTCAGAGCTGGGGCTATGAGTTTGTCGTCACCCCGCATATCGAGTATCTCGAGTCCCTGCTGACTGGCGCGGGTTCGGATCTGGATCTGCGCACCTTCAAGGTTATCGACCCGCAATCGGGTCGGCAGATGGGCTTTCGCGCCGACATCACGCCGCAGGTTGCACGCATCGATGCTCACACCCTGAAACGTGAAGGCCCGAGCCGTCTGTGCTACGCGGGCAGCGTTCTGCACGCCCAGCCACGCGCGCTGTCGTCCTCGCGCAGCCCGATACAACTGGGTGCCGAGTTGTACGGCGATGCCAGCCCGAGCAGCGACGTCGAAGTCATCAGTCTGATGCTGGCCATGCTGCAACTGGCCGATGTGCCGGATGTGCACATGGACCTCGGGCATGTCGGTATCTATCGCGGTCTGGCGCGTGCCGCCGGCCTGTCGGGTGAAGTCGAGCAGCAGCTGTTCGATGCACTGCAGCGCAAGGCCATCGATGAGGTGATTGCCCTCACCGCCGATCTGCCGCAAGAACTGGCAACAATGCTGCGCGCACTGGTTGATCTGTGCGGTGGTCGTGAGGTGCTGGACGCCGCACGTGATCGTCTGGCCGGCGCACCGGCGCCGGTGCTGGCCGCGCTGGATGACCTTCTGTCGATCGCCGAGCGTCTGGCTGCGCGTTTCCCGCAACTGCCGCTGTACTTTGACCTGGGCGAACTGCGCGGCTACCACTACCACACCGGTGTGGTGTTCGCAGTATTCGTACCGGGCGTGGGCCAGTCGATCGCTCAGGGCGGTCGTTACGATGACATCGGTGCCGACTTCGGTCGTGCCCGTCCGGCGACCGGCTTTTCCACCGACCTGAAAACCCTGGTTACCCTGGGCCAGGCAGAAATCGTCTTACCGTCTGGTGGCATCTGGGTGCCGGACAGTACGGATGCGGCACTCTGGCAGATGGTTTGCCAGTTGCGCAGTGAAGGTCAGCGTGTGGTTCAGGCGTTGCCTGGGCAGCAGGCGAGCGCCGCGCGTGAAGCCGACTGTGACCGGCAATTGATTCAGCATGGCGAGCACTGGCAGGTAATGCCGCTGGCTTCTTGAGTATTCCTGCCGGCCGCCGCCGGCACCAAGTTTGCGTGAATGAGGACAAGTGTTATGGGTAAGAATGTCGTAGTCCTGGGCACTCAATGGGGTGATGAGGGCAAAGGCAAGATCGTTGATCTGCTGACCGAACATGCTACCGCCGTAGTTCGCTATCAGGGTGGCCACAACGCCGGCCACACACTGGTGATCGACGGTGAGAAAACCGTATTGCACCTGATTCCGTCCGGTGTGCTGCGCGAAGGCGTGCAGTGCCTGATCGGTAACGGTGTGGTGGTTGCTCCCGACGCGCTCCTGCGCGAAATCGTCAAGCTGGAAGAGAAAGGTATTCCGGTGCGCGAGCGTCTGCGCATCAGCCCGTCCTGCCCGCTGATCCTGTCGTACCACGTGGCACTCGACCAGGCGCGTGAAAAAGCCCGCGGCGAGTTCAAGATCGGCACCACCGGTCGTGGTATCGGCCCGGCCTACGAAGACAAGGTCGCACGTCGCGGTCTGCGCATCGGTGACCTGTTCCATCGCGAGCGTTTCGCCGCCAAGCTGGGCGAACTGCTCGACTACCACAACTTCGTGCTGGTCAATTACTACAAAGAGCCTGCCATCGACTTCCAGAAGACGCTCGACGAGTGCATGGAATACGCTGACATGCTCAAGCCGCTGATGCTCGACGTCACCGCTGCGCTGCATGAGATGCGTCGCGACGGCAAGGACATCATGTTCGAAGGTGCCCAGGGTTCGCTGCTGGACATCGACCACGGTACCTACCCGTACGTCACCAGCTCCAACACCACTGCGGGCGGCATTGCCACTGGCTCCGGTTTTGGTCCGATGTACCTGGATTACATCCTGGGCATCACCAAGGCCTACACCACGCGCGTGGGTTCGGGTCCGTTCCCGACCGAGCTGTTCGATGACGTCGGTGCCTTCCTGGCCAAGCGTGGTCATGAGTTCGGTGCCACCACCGGTCGCGCACGCCGTTGCGGCTGGTTCGACGCCGTCATCCTGCGTCGCGCCATCGAAATCAACAGCATCTCGGGCCTGTGCCTGACCAAGCTGGACGTGCTCGACGGTCTGGAAACCATCAACATCTGCGTGGGCTACGAGAACGAAGAGGGTGCCGTCATCGACGCGCCTACCGACGCTGACAGCTATCTGGGTCTGCGTCCGGTCTACGAGCAGATGCCAGGCTGGAGCGAATCCACGCTGGGTGCCAAGACCCTCGAAGAGCTGCCTGCTGCCGCTCGCGCTTACATCAAGCGTGTCGAAGAACTGGTGGGTGCGCCTATCGACATCATTTCGACCGGTCCTGACCGCAACGAAACCATCGTGCTGCGTCATCCGTTCGGCTGATACGTCACCGGGCTGTGCCAAAAAGGGTCGCATGTGCGGCCCTTTTTTATTTTCGCGCCGGGCAGGGAGGCGCACAAAAGTGAGACTTGTGTCACGGCACGGCGCTTGCTACAAAGATGACAGAAAAGTGCCATCATTTTAATGGCGCTGAGGGTGGAGGGATTCTCCTGTGTCTGCTGTCTTATCTCTTTTGCAAAGTCGTTTGTTGCGCCCAGTCTTCGTCGCGCTGGGTATCGCCCTTTTGGTGCAGGTGGTGGTGGCGGTTGCGCTTACCCGGAGCACGGTCACCGCGCTTGAGGCTGATCTTGCCAGCCGTCTCGGGGTAGATTCGCAACATCTTTCCGCGGAGCTGGAGTCGGCGAGTAGCGAAGTGACATCGAGTCTTGATGCCTTGTCATCAAGCACCCGACAGCGCCTGAGTGTCGGGCTTTCTACCCGCCTGAAGGACGAGCAGGCTCAGCTGCGTGCCACGCTGGAGAAAGACCTTCGCGAGTCCGCGACCGACATGGCCGAACTGCTGGCTGCCGTCGCTCCGCGCGCCATGTGGGACAACGACACGCCGACGCTTTCCGAATTCGCACGCCGTGCTCAGCGCAATCCCAACGTGCTGTTCGTCGTTTATGACGACGCCGCAGGTGAACACCTTACGCGTTACATGAACCGCGACAATCCGCTGGTCAAGGCTCTTTTGGCCAAGGGCGAAGGCGAGCGGGCGATGGACAAGGTCCTCAATGCGGCGAAAAACGATCCTTCCGTGTATTACGTCGAAGCATCCATCAGCCCTAACGGTGTGGAGATCGGCAAGGTGCGCATGGGTGTGTCCACGGCAACGGTCGAAGAGAACCTTGCCGCGCTGGACAAGCGTTTCGCGACCCTGATCACCAGTGGTGAACAGTTGGTGTCCGACAGCCTTGCCAGTGCCTCGAAAGACAGCTCGACTGCCTTGCGCACGCGTCTGCAGTCGGCTCAGGCGGCAGCGACTGCAATGACCGGCAATACGCGTGTCGCTGTTCAGGAAGCGGCCGAAACGCTGCGCTGGAGAATCGGCATGGGGCTGGCCCTGGTCGGCCTGGGTGTATTGCTGTTACTGGCGGTGGTGCTCGGGCGCCGGGTCGTCAGCAAGCTGCATCTGCTGATCGCGGCACTCAATGACCTGGCGGCGGGCGAGGGCGATCTGACCAAGCGCGTCAAGCTGGACAGTAATGACGAGATTGGTGATATGTCGGCCGCGGTCAACCGCTTCATCGACAAGCTGCAACCTATCGTCCGCGAGGCGGGTGAGGTGGCGCAGCGCACCGGGCAGGAAATCGGTGTCATGAGCGAGCGTAACGCCGGTGCCGATGCGGCGGCCGAATTGCAGCGGGACGAAGTGGCAGCCAGTCTGAAAGCGCTGGGGCAGATGGCCGACGAGGCGCAGTCGGAAAGCCATGCGATGCAGGCAGCCTTGCGTCAGGTGATCGATATCAAACAGGCCACCGATGAAAACACCCGTACCTCCAGTCAGGTTGGCGGGCTGATCGAGGCGTTGGCCGGGCAGGTCGAGACGGGGGCGCAAGTGATCGAGCGCCTGGCGCAGCAAAGCCAGCAGATCGAGGTGGTGCTGGAAGTCATTCATGGTATTGCCGAGCAAACCAACCTGCTGGCGCTGAACGCAGCCATCGAAGCGGCCCGCGCAGGTGAGACGGGCAGGGGCTTTGCCGTGGTGGCTGACGAGGTACGTGCACTGGCCAGCAAGACCCAAAGCTCGACGGGCGATATTCAGGAACACATCGTGGCCTTGCAGCGCGGCGCGAAAGAGGCGGTCGCTGCCATCGGCATCGCCGGACGCCAGGCCAAGGAAGGTCTGGAAGTGCTGCGAGACAGCGCCAAGCGACAGCAGACGGTGCAGGCCTCGGTGGAGCAGGTGCATGCGGCCATTGGTCTGGCGACCAAGGCGGCCGTTCATCAGGCCGAAGGCGCCCAGGCGGTGCGTGGTCGGGTAGAGGTGATCCATGCTCAGGCCGAGCGTACTGCCAAGGCGGTGGTGGAGACGACCGCCAGCGGCAAGGTGCTCGATGGGCTGGCTGCACAGTTGAAGGCGAGCTTGGGGCAGTTTCGGGCTTGAGTGTCAGGTGCGGCGCTGCAAATGTGGCGCTGCACTGTCTGCAGGAGGAGAGCTTTCGGGAGTCTGAAAGCAAAAAACCGAGCCATTGGCTCGGTTTTTTTGAATTGGTGCCCAGAAGAAGACTCGAACTTCCACGACCTTGCGGTCACCAGCACCTGAAGCTGGCGTGTCTACCAATTTCACCATCTGGGCAGCATCAGCAGCGTATACGCCGTTGATGGGGCGCACTATACGGCGATCGTTTTACTCTGTAAACCCCTGTTTTGATTTAATAATCGAAACCCTGAAAATGCAAAAACCCGCTTTCGCGGGTTTTTGTGAGGCTTGAGACTGTTGTAGTCTGTTGCCTGAATTGGTGCCCAGAAGAAGACTCGAACTTCCACGACCTTGCGGTCACCAGCACCTGAAGCTGGCGTGTCTACCAATTTCACCATCTGGGCAGTATCGACAGGCATCAACCTGTCGATGGCGCGCACTATACGGAGCGTCTTTTAGGCTGTAAAGCCCGGCAGTGCAAAAAAACCGAAAAAAATCGCGGACGGCGTGTTTCGGGTGTTTCAGCGGGGTCCAGGAGGCTTTTTGTCCAGTGGATTGAGCGTGAAATTTCCCGTTTCATGAGGTCTATGCCAAACTAACCCCTATATATACAAGGTGAAAACTATCTAATGGCCGATTGGCAGTCCCTCGATCCCGAGGCCGCTCGTGAAGCGGAAAAATACGAAAACCCTATTCCCAGCCGCGAGCTGATCTTGCAGCACCTTGCCGAGCGAGGTTCGCCGGCCAGTCGCGAGCAACTGGTCGAAGAGTTCGGCCTGACCACCGAAGATCAATTCGAGGCTCTGCGCCGCCGCCTTCGGGCGATGGAGCGTGATGCCCAGTTGATCTACACCCGTCGCGGCACTTATGCACCGGTAGACAAGCTTGACCTGATCCTGGGTCGCATCTCCGGGCATCGCGATGGCTTCGGCTTTCTGGTGCCGGACGACGGCTCCGACGACCTGTTCATGAGCCCGGCGCAAATGCGCCTGGTGTTCGACGGTGACCGGGCACTGGCGCGTGTTTCCGGTCTTGACCGTCGCGGCCGTCGCGAAGGCGTGATCGTCGAAGTGATCTCGCGTGCTCACGAAAGCATCGTGGGTCGCTATTTCGAAGAAAGCGGCATCGGCTTCGTGGTGCCTGATAACCCGAAAATTCAGCAGGAAGTGCTGGTGACGCCGGGTCGCAACAACGGCGCCAAGATCGGCCAGTTCGTCGAGGTGAAAATCACCCATTGGCCGACGCCGCGCTTCCAGCCGCAAGGCGACGTGATCGAAGTGGTGGGCAACTACATGGCGCCCGGCATGGAGATCGATGTCGCGCTGCGTACCTACGATATCCCGCATGTATGGCCCGAGGCAGTGCTCAAAGAGGCTGCCAAGCTCAAGCCGGAAGTCGAAGAGAAGGACAAGGAACACCGCGTCGATCTGCGCCATCTGCCGTTCGTGACCATCGACGGTGAAGATGCTCGCGACTTCGACGATGCGGTCTATTGCGAAGCCAAGCCGGGCAAGCTGCGTTTGTTCTCCGGCGGCTGGAAGCTCTACGTGGCGATTGCCGACGTATCGAGCTACGTGAAGATCGGCTCGGCGCTGGATGCCGAATCCCAGGTGCGCGGCAACTCGGTGTATTTCCCCGAGCGCGTCGTGCCCATGCTGCCTGAGCAATTGTCCAACGGCCTGTGCTCGCTGAACCCGCATGTCGATCGTCTGGCCATGGTCTGCGAGATGACCATCTCCAAGACCGGCGAGATGACTGACTATGTGTTCTACGAAGGCATCATCCACTCCCACGCTCGCCTGACCTACAACAAGGTCAGCACGATCCTTGAGCAGCCGAAAACCGCCGAGGCGAAAAGCCTGCGCGGCGAATACGGCGATGTGGTGCCGCACCTCAAACAGCTTTATGCCATGTACAAGGTATTGCTGGGCGCGCGTCATGTGCGTGGTGCGATCGATTTCGAAACTCAGGAAACCCGGATCATCTTCGGTTCCGAGCGCAAGATTGCCGAAATCCGTCCGACCACCCGTAATGATGCCCACAAGCTGATCGAGGAATGCATGCTGGCCGCCAACGTGGCCACCGCGCAGTTCCTGAAGAAGCACGAAATTCCTGCGTTGTACCGCGTCCACGATGGTCCGCCGCCAGAGCGCCTGGAAAAACTGCGTGCGTTCCTCGGCGAACTGGGTCTGACCTTGCACAAAGGCAAGGAAGGTCCGACACCGAAGGATTATCAGGCGCTGCTTGAAACCGTTCGCGACCGTCCTGACTACCACCTGATCCAGACCGTGATGCTGCGTTCGTTGAGCCAGGCGGTCTACAGCTCGGACAACAACGGTCACTTCGGTCTGAATTACGAAGCGTACACGCACTTCACGTCGCCGATCCGTCGTTATCCGGACCTGCTGACCCATCGTGCGATTCGCAGTGTCATTCGCTCCAAGCAGGATACGCCGCACGTCCGTCGTGCCGGCGCTGCCACGATTCCGAAGGCGCGCATTTACCCGTACGACGATGCGCTGCTCGACCAGTTGGGCGAACAATGCTCGATGAGCGAGCGCCGTGCCGACGAGGCTACGCGCGACGTGGTCAACTGGCTCAAGTGCGAATACATGAAAGATCGCGTCGGCGAGTCGTTCCCGGGCGTGATCACCGCGGTAACCGGCTTTGGTCTGTTCGTCGAGCTGACCGACATCTATGTCGAAGGCCTGGTCCACGTGACCGCCTTGCCGGGTGACTACTACCACTTCGATCCGCTGCACCACCGCCTTGCCGGCGAGCGTACCGGGCGTAACTTCCGCTTGGGCGACACCGTTGAAGTGCGGGTCATGCGCGTCGATCTGGACGAGCGCAAGATCGATTTCGAGATCTCCGAAGCGGCAGCGGCTGCGAAGCCAGCGGCTCGCAAGCGTCGTGGTAACGACACCGCGGCACCTGCTGCCACCACCACGGCTGAAAAGGACAAGGCGCCGGCCAAGTCCGGACGCCGTAGCGCTTTGACCAAGGAAAGCAGTCCCGAAGCGTATCGCCCGAGCGATGCCGCCGCTAAAAACGCAGAAGTGCGTAAAAGCCGCGAGCTGAAAAAAGCGCTTCTGGCAGACGCGAAGGGTGGTAGCAAGGCATCGTCGGGAAAGTCTGACAGGTCGGGCTCTGCGCCTTCATCGGGCAAGCCGGCCAGCAAACACCGTAAAGGCTCGTCAAAAACGGGCTCCGCGCCAGCTGCGAAAAGCAGTGGCGCTCGTAAACCCAAGGCCAAGTCATGAGTCAGCTGGAAAAAATCTACGGCGTTCACGCCGTAGAAGCGTTACTTCGTCATCATCCGAAACGCGTCAAGCACATCTGGCTGGCCGAGGGTCGTAACGACCCTCGCGTCCAGACGCTGGTGGCACTGGCCGCCGAGAGTCGCGTGACCATCGGGCAGGCCGAGCGCCGCGAGATGGATGCCTGGGTCGAGGGTGTGCATCAGGGCGTGGTTGCCGATGTCAGCCCGAGTCAGGTCTGGGGCGAGGCAATGCTCGACGAGCTGCTGGACCGCAGTGAAGGCTCGCCGCTGCTGTTGGTGCTGGACGGCGTGACCGATCCGCACAACCTCGGCGCCTGCCTGCGTACCGCCGATGCGGCAGGTGCGCTGGCGGTCATCGTGCCCAAGGACAAGTCCGCAACCCTGACGCCAGCCGTGCGAAAGGTCGCCTGCGGTGCCGCCGAGGTCATTCCGCTCGTGGCGGTGACCAACCTGGCGCGTACGCTGGAAAAACTGCAGCAGCGCGGATTGTGGGTGGTAGGTACTGCGGGCGAGGCCGAGGTCGAGCTGTATCAGCAGGACCTGACCGGGCCGACCATCATTATCATGGGCGCCGAAGGCAAGGGCATGCGTCGCCTGACCCGTGAGCATTGTGATTATCTGGTGCGCCTGCCGATGGCGGGCAGTGTCAGCAGTCTCAACGTGTCGGTTGCGACCGGCGTGTGTCTGTTTGAAGCGCTGCGCCAGCGCAGTGTCAAGGCTGCCGGCAAAAAGGCCTGATTTCGGCGCCTGGCCAGAGTGAGCAGGTCGCGCCATGCGATCTGCTCATTAATTCACCAATTGCCTTGCGCCTCCCTCGACCCTTCTCTACAATTGCGCCCCTTGCTGTCACGGCAGGCGCGCATGTGCCTGTCCCTGAGCAAGACCAACAGTGTCATTCACTCCTTGTCTGACCGCTATTTGAGCGGCAGGCTACAACCCGTAAGGAGCATTCATGCGTCATTACGAAATTATCTTTTTGGTCCACCCGGATCAAAGCGAGCAAGTCGGCGGCATGGTAGAGCGTTACACCAAGCTGATCGAAGAAGACGGCGGCAAAATCCACCGTCTGGAAGATTGGGGCCGTCGTCAACTGGCTTACGCAATCAACAATGTTCACAAGGCTCACTACGTGATGCTGAACGTTGAGTGCACTGGCAAGGCTCTGGCCGAGCTGGAAGACAACTTCCGTTACAACGATGCTGTGATCCGTAACCTGGTCATCCGTCGCGACGAAGCCGTAACCGGCCAGTCCGAGATGCTCAAGGCTGAAGAGAACCGCAGTGAGCGCCGTGAGCGTCGTGACCGTCCTGAGCACTCCGACAGCGCCGATGGCGATGACGGCGACAACAGCGACGTTAGCGATAACGCTGACGAGTAATCCACGGACCTTTTGAGGAGCCAATTACATGGCACGTTTCTTCCGTCGTCGTAAATTCTGCCGCTTCACCGCTGAAGACGTCAAAGAGATCGATTACAAAGATCTCAACACTCTGAAAGCCTACGTATCCGAGACCGGCAAAATCGTTCCAAGCCGTATCACTGGTACCAAAGCACGTTATCAGCGTCAGCTGGCCACCGCTATCAAGCGTGCCCGCTTCCTGGCCCTGCTGGCCTACACCGACAGCCACGGCCGCTGAGACCAGGTAGTCGACAAAACGTAACAAAGGATAGAAAGCATGCGTGCCCTGGCTGAATTCATCATGCGCGGCCGTATGCAGGCCACTCTCGTAGTGGCTGGATGTGCGGCATTGCCGCTGTTGTTCTGGTTGAGTGCTGCCGCAGGGTGCCTTGTGCTCCTGCGACGCGGGTTCAGTGATGCCGTTGGTGTCCTGTCCTGGGCTCTGCTGCCGGCTTTGGTCTGGTGGTATTTCGGTGAACCTCGTACAACCATGGTGCTGGCGGGTTCACTGAGTTTGGCAATGGTTTTGCGTGCCAGCGAGTCCTGGGTCCGTGTGCTGCTGGTCAGCGTAGCGTTGGGTGTGGTGTATGCAGTAATTCTGGGCACGGTTTTTCGCGAACCTCTGGAAGCAATGTCGCAGGAGTTGCAGAAACATCTGCCGACAATGCTGGCCGGGCTCTACGAGCAGTTGAACGTAGAAGAGCGAGCGCGTCTGGGGGCACTGATTGCACCCGTCCTGAATGGCCTGATAGCGGCTGTGCTGCAAATCGTCAGTGTGCTGTGCCTGATTCTTGGGCGGTACTGGCAAGCGATGATGTACAACCCTGGTGGTTTCGGGCGTGAATTTCGCGCCGTGAAACTCCCGCTGGTGCCTGCGTTGGTGCTGGTGGTGTGCATGCTGGTGGGGCCGAATTTCGGTCCGCAGATAGCGATGCTTACACCGCTGTGCAGCGTACCGCTGGTCTTTGCGGGGCTGGCCCTGATTCACGGACTGGTCGCTGAAAAGCGTCTGTCCAGGTTCTGGCTGGTGGGGATGTACATCACGCTGCTGGTGTTCATGCAGCTGATTTATCCGTTGCTCGTGGTAATTGCCATTGTCGACAGCCTGATTGATTTTCGCGGTCGCCGGAGCTCGAAAGATTCCGGCAATGGTCCTGCGAACGGTGAAGGTTAAAAGTTAAGAGGATTTCCACATGCAACTGATCCTTCTGGAAAAAGTCGCCAACCTGGGCAACCTGGGCGACAAAGTAAACGTTAAGGCCGGCTACGGTCGTAACTACCTGCTGCCTTACGGCAAAGCAACCGCTGCAACCGCTGCCAACGTGGCTGCGTTTGAAGAGCGTCGTGCCGAGCTGGAAAAACTGGCTGCAGACAAGAAAGCATCTGCCGAAACTCGCGCTGCCCAACTGGCTGAGCTGGAAGTGACTATCACTGCCACCGCTGGTGACGAAGGCAAGCTGTTCGGTTCGATCGGCACCCACGACATCGCTGATGCACTGACCGCCTCTGGCGTTGAAGTTGCAAAAAGCGAAGTTCGTCTGCCGAACGGCACTATCCGCAACGTTGGTGAATTCGACGTAGCCGTGCACCTGCACAGCGACGTAGAAGCAACCGTACGCGTTGTCGTAGTGGCTGCTTAAGCAACACGTAATCGTCTGGTGGCATTGTCGCCAGAGGATTAACATCGGGCACGATCCTGTTTACAGGTCGTGCCCTTTGTCTTTGTGCCATCCCCATTCTGCAAACCTCGAATTGAAGTGGCCATGAACGATATTTCCGCCCCCGAACAATACGATCTGCAAACCGCTGCCCTGAAGGTGCCGCCGCATTCCATCGAGGCCGAACAGGCCGTGCTCGGTGGTCTGATGCTGGACAACAACGCCTGGGAGCGGGTGCTCGATCAAGTGTCCGATGGTGATTTCTATCGACATGACCACCGCCTGATATTCCGCGCCATCGCCCGGTTGGCCGATCAGAACAGCCCGATCGACGTGGTCACCCTGGCTGAACAGCTGGACAAGGAAGGGCAGACCTCGCAAGTAGGCGGCCTGGGCTACCTCAGCGAGCTGGCGAAAAACACGCCTTCTGTCGCCAACATCAAGGCCTACGCGCAGATCGTCCGGGCCCGGGCCACGCTGCGGCAATTGATCGGCATCAGTACCGAAATCGCCGACAGTGCGTTCAACCCCGAAGGCCGGACCGCCGAAGAGATTCTTGACGAGGCTGAACGGCAGATCTTCCAGATCGCCGAAGCGCGCCCCAAGACCGGCGGTCCGGTCAGCGTCAACGACCTGCTGACCAAGGCCATCGACCGAATCGACACGCTGTTCAACAGCGACAACGCCATTACCGGCCTGTCGACCGGGTATACCGATCTCGATGAAAAGACCAGCGGACTGCAACCCTCCGACCTGATCATCGTTGCCGGACGTCCGTCGATGGGTAAGACCACCTTCGCCATGAACCTGGTCGAGAACGCGGTGCTGCGCAGTGACAAGGTTGTACTGGTCTACTCGCTGGAGATGCCAGGCGAATCGCTGATCATGCGTATGTTGTCTTCGCTGGGGCGCATTGATCAGACCAAGGTGCGGGCCGGCCAGCTTGATGACGATGACTGGCCGCGTCTGACATCGGCGGTCAACCTGCTCAATGACCGCAAGCTGTTCATCGACGATACGGCCGGTATCAGCCCCTCCGAAATGCGTGCGCGGACGCGGCGGATCGTGCGTGAGCATGGCGACATCGCCATGATCATGATCGACTACCTGCAGCTGATGCAGATCCCTGGTTCCAGCGGTGACAACCGTACCAACGAGATTTCCGAGATCTCGCGCTCATTGAAAGCACTGGCCAAGGAATTCAACTGCCCGGTGATTGCCCTGTCGCAGCTCAACCGCTCCCTTGAGCAGCGTCCCAACAAGCGCCCGATCAACTCCGACCTCCGGGAATCCGGAGCGATCGAGCAGGACGCCGACGTCATCATGTTCGTCTACCGGGACGAGGTGTACCACCCGGAAACCGAGCACAAGGGCATTGCCGAGATCATCATCGGCAAGCAGCGTAACGGCCCCATCGGTACCACGCGTCTGGCGTTCATCGGCAAATACACGCGCTTCGAGAACCTGGCGCCGGGCAGTTACAACTTTGACGACGATTGATTTTGCCGCCCGATGCTGTTGCCGTTTCATCACCGCTCTTGCTGAGACGGTAGCAGCATCTATCAGTGCGTATCCCCGATCCGGTGTGGATACCATGCCCCAGTGTCCTGATTTTTTGCCAGTAGCAAGCGGATTTTACCTCTACCTTTGGCGCCGGCGACCCCGGTAAGATCCAGGGAGATTTCGTCGTTTATCTTGTGTGCTGATGCGCCCCTTGAGCCTCGCTCATTGTAACTGTCGATCGCTTTGGTGACGGCTGATCTCAGATCATCCTGGCTATATTTATTTTGGGCAGTCTCGAATACGGCGGATTCAAAAAAGTCGCCGATAGCAACGTTAGCGAATGTTGTCGCTCGGTTCTTTTTTACTGGGGTATCAGGGCTGGGGGCTGCAGGCGTGTATGTACTTGTTCCTGCAAAGCTGCGATAAAACTCTTTTTCTGCAGTAGATGCGGTGGGTTCTGACGTCTCAGGAAAAGATGTCCGGCCGCTCAAGTTGCTCACATTGCTGAAGTTGCTCACATTACTCACATTGCTCTCGCGGCGTGACGTATCGCGATCCTTTGCGGCCCTAAGCTCCATGCGGATGAGGTTTTTTGAATGGCTTAAGAATTCAGGCGATGCGCTTTGTGCTCTGAAAAAGTCTTGCTGGCCTGGTCTGGTGAGGTAATACGCATATATCGATCCAGTCATGCCGTCGTGCCGAAGATATACATCCCTGGTTCTCGCGTTGATGCTGCTCATGAAGCCGCCAAGTTCTTTAATCTCTTCGGTGTCAAGCCCAAACTCACTGGCCGCACTGTCAAGAAAATCACTATAGGCCTTTAGTTTGGCGTTTTTCCGTGCCCGCGAGCTGCGGGCTAGAAGTACCCATGTGGCGAGTCCCATAAGGACTATCCCAATAGCAATGTTTGTGGAAATGAGCGTCATGCCGTCAAAATTAATGCTCTGGCCACCCTCTGGGTCGACTCTGCTGACGGGGTTGTTTCTGGTCATTCGGTAAAGGTTCAGCCCCTCTACATCGCCTAGCGCGTCTGCACTCATCCAGCGCATCAACCAAGGCGCGTAATACCTCACGCCGTAGTAATAAAGACCCGTGCTGTCCCGCTCCTTGCCAGAGTAGCGGACGACTTTATAAGACGCTTCAACAGCCGAGCGCGCAGCCCACCATGCGGTCCCTCCGAACGGGTAATACCCTTCATGGCTGATCAGCTTTGCCTGGGCGTCCAGCTCAAGTGTGCTCGAGCCCAGGTGGTCACCGATGCTGTAGCGGAACTGATTGTTGTCTATCGCATCCGGTTTGCCCTCTAGCCAGTGCAGGCAGCGCACGTTAGTCCGTCCGGCGTACACTGTGATGACTTCCAGTCGCTCGCCGGTTGCACTGTTTGTACGGATTTCCAGGCCTGGCAAATAGCGCACGTCGCATTGGTGCTGGAATGTCCGGGTCATGGCCTTCGCTGTTTTACGCAGGCGCTGGCCGCTAGCGTCGTAAGCGTAGTGTTCGCCGTCGTCTGGTTGCTCGGAACGAGTAACGGCATCCGCCTTGATCAGGCGGTTTCCCGAGTCCCAGTGCAGCGCTCGTCCCGCAACCAGCGCTTGCTGATTGCCATTGGCGTCGAATTGTTTATCGAAGTCTGGTGGCGCGTCACCCTCGCTCCAGGGCAAGGCCCGGTTGCTTTGGGTATCGACGATCATGTGGCGTGTATACGCTTGCGCACCCTTGTGAATGAGCTTTAAGAGATTGCCTGCATCGTCGTAGGAATAACGTTGGGTGTAATTGAGTAGCTGACTTTCATCCACTGGGAGCCGGGCGAGCTCCGGTAATTCAGGGCGAATCCCCGCCAGGGCGGTTTCGCGACCGCTGGCCCTGATTAACTGGTAAAGGCTGTCATATTCGTATTCATTGACGGCATCAATGCGCTGGCCTGAACAGTGGCGTGCAGGCTGTGCCTCGTCCCGAATCCTGGTTACATTCCCCACTGGATCGTAGTCGTACAGCAGGTGCTGCAGTTGCTTGACTCCCGGACGGTAGGTGATTAGCTCAGCCATGCGACCATCGGCAGGATCAAAGCTTACGCGGCTGATGACTCCGTTACCGGCTGTTTGCGACTCGATACGGCCATGCGCGTCGTACATCAATCCATGCAGCAGTACCTGATCGCTCCCGTTCATCAGCTTCAGGCGGTTAGCCTTCAACTGGCCCGATACGTCATAGGCCGATGTATGACGATTGCCTGATGCATCGGTTTGATCAAGTACCTCGCCCATAGCGTTGAAGCGTGCTTTGCTTGAGAAGCCAGGGCCGGGCTCCAGCAACAATTCTTGATGCAGAGCGTCTGCAGGCCAGTTCGGTAGGTCGTTCGTCCGGAGAAAGCGTCGTGTCTGCTGGAGAATCTGCCCTGATACGCCACAGGCATCGATAAAATCGCTACCCGATCCGTCGTAAGTCTGAATCAGGCGGCCGCAGACATTGTTGGCAGCGGCCAGCTCTGAACTATCGGCATATGAGAAACGTTCTGATGTTCGGCAGGGCTGGCCCCGGGGCTTTTCGTTGATCGCCAAGGGGCGAAGCAGTTCGTCGTAACGGTTTGTCCAGTGGGTACCGCGTGCGTCATGGTGTTCCAGCAACTGACCCGCCTCGCCATAGAGGGAAACCTGGCAGCCTGCGTCGACACTGTTTACCGCCAAGGGCGCGCCGGTGAGGCTGAATACCGTGCTCAGGTTCGGGCGAGTGAGTGGCTCGGTGGTCAATTGCCTGAATAGCCTGGCGTCCCATCTGGCGACGGGTCTTGCCGCTGCATCATACTGCTGGCGTTCCGGGCGCGCCTGCGAACTATCACCCGGTGTGCCGCGGTAATAACTCACACTGCGGATTGGCAGCCTCCGGCTATCAGTCACTATCAGCGTGGGTGTATGTCGGTGCAGGGCATCAGCCATGGTCGTAGATTTCCATCAGAGCGCGGAATCAGGGTATTCCGACTCGACAAGTCGCGGTACTGTCATAAATAGCAGTGGGGCGTGCCAGGCGAATGATCTTGCTATTCCGACCATTGCCGTCGGACTTGATCAAAAAACGTGCTATATTCCGCGCCCGCGATTTTTCCAACGTGCAAACGTAGGTCCTGAACATGCAATCAGCCAAGCCGTTATTTGACTATCCCAAGTACTGGGCCGAATGTTTCGGACCAGCACCTTTCCTGCCCATGAGCCGGGAAGAAATGGATCTGCTTGGCTGGGATTCCTGCGACATCATTATCGTGACCGGTGATGCGTACGTGGATCACCCGTCTTTCGGCATGGCGATCATCGGTCGTCTGCTCGAGTCCCAGGGCTTTCGGGTCGGGATCATCGCGCAGCCCAACTGGCAGTCCAAAGACGACTTCATGAAGCTTGGCGAGCCGAATCTGTTTTTCGGTGTCGCGGCCGGTAACATGGACTCGATGATCAACCGCTATACCGCGGACAAGAAGATTCGCTCCGATGACGCCTATACCCCGGGCGGCATGGCCGGCAAGCGTCCGGACCGCGCAAGTCTGGTCTACAGCCAGCGCTGCAAGGAAGCCTACAAGCATGTGCCGATCGTGCTGGGTGGCATCGAAGCTTCGTTGCGCCGCATCGCGCACTATGACTACTGGCAGGACAAGGTTCGCAACTCGATCCTGATCGACGCCTGCGCCGACATCCTGCTGTACGGCAACGCCGAGCGCGCGATTGTCGAAGTCGCCCAGCGTCTGTCCTATGGTCACAAGATCGAAGACATCACCGACGTGCGCGGTACGGCGTTCATTCGTCGTGACACGCCGCAGGGCTGGTATGAGGTCGATTCCACGCGTATCGACCGTCCGGGCAAGGTCGACAAGATCATCAACCCGTACGTCAACACCCAGGACACGCAGGCCTGCGCCATCGAGCAGGAAAAAGGCAACGTCGAGGACCCCAACGAAGCCAAGGTGGTGCAGATTCTTGCCAGCCCGCGCATGACCCGTGACAAGACGGTCATCCGCCTGCCATCGGTGGAGAAGGTCCGTAACGACGCTGTGCTGTATGCCCACGCCAACCGCGTGTTGCACCTGGAAACCAACCCGGGCAACGCTCGCGCGCTGGTGCAGAAGCATGGCGAGGTGGACGTCTGGTTCAACCCGCCGCCCATTCCGATGACCACTGAAGAAATGGACTACGTGTTCGGCATGCCTTACGCGCGCGTCCCGCATCCTGCGTACGGCAAGGAAAAGATCCCTGCCTACGACATGATTCGCTTCTCGGTGAACATCATGCGTGGCTGCTTCGGTGGCTGCACCTTCTGCTCGATTACCGAGCACGAAGGGCGGATCATTCAGAACCGCTCAGAAGAGTCGATCATTCGCGAAATCGAAGAGATCCGCGACAAGGTGCCGGGCTTTACCGGGGTCATTTCCGACCTGGGCGGGCCGACCGCGAACATGTATCGCATCGCCTGCAAAAGCCCGGAGATCGAGTCGGCCTGCCGCAAGCCGTCCTGCGTATTCCCCGGCATCTGCCCGAACCTGAATACCGATCACTCGTCGCTGATTCAGCTGTATCGCAGCGCGCGCGCCTTGCCGGGCGTGAAAAAGATCCTGATCGCCTCCGGCCTGCGCTATGACCTCGCGGTCGAGTCGCCGGAGTACGTCAAGGAACTGGTCACGCACCACGTAGGTGGTTACCTGAAGATCGCCCCGGAACACACCGAGGAAGGTCCGCTCAACCAGATGATGAAGCCGGGCATTGGCAGCTATGACAAGTTCAAGCGCATGTTCGAGAAGTACACCAAGGAAGCCGGCAAGGAGCAGTACCTGATTCCTTACTTCATCGCCGCCCACCCTGGCACCACCGATGAAGACATGATGAACCTGGCGCTGTGGCTCAAGGGCAATGGTTTCCGCGCGGATCAGGTGCAGGCGTTCTACCCGTCGCCGATGGCTACGGCCACGGCCATGTATCATTCGGGCAAGAACCCGTTGCGCAAGGTCACCTACAAGAGCGATGCGGTCACCATCGTGAAGAGCGAAGCGCAGCGTCGTCTGCACAAGGCTTTCCTGCGCTATCACGACCCGAAAGGCTGGCCGATGCTGCGTGAGGCGCTGGAGCGCATGGGCCGTACCGATCTGATCGGGCCGGGCAAGGATCAACTGATCCCGTTGCATCAGCCGGCTACTGACAGCTACCAGAGTGCGCGCCGCAAGAACTCGACACCGGCGGGCAGCCACAAGGTTGCGAAAAATGCCAAGACCACGCTGATCCAGACCCAGCACACCGGCCTGCCGCCACGCGGAAGCGATGGCAGCAAGCCGTGGGACAAGCGCGAAGAGGCCAAGGCTGCCGCCATGGCGCGCAACAAGCAGGCTGCCAAGGAGCGCATGGATGCAGCCAAAGGCAAAGGCACCAAACCGCCCAAGCGCAAGCCAGTGGTGCCACGCTAACGCTCAGCGATAGCGCCGCCTGCTCGTAGAGGGGCGGACGCAGAGCGTCCAGAACGGCATGTTGACGCGGAGCGTCGCACGATAGTTGAGATCATCGTTCCTCACGCTCCAGCGTGGGAATGCCGTTCGTGACGCTCCGCGTCACACCACTCCTGCCGCGCCGCTCTCTCCATCAACGCCACACGCCCACGCCGCTCACAATTCTTCACCTCCCATTCGATCCCTCTGCCACACTGTCTGCCTTATTACTGTGCGACCCTTGCACCGTTGGCTTCGGCTGGCACGATTTTGGTGCTGCGCCTGTCCAGGCGGGGAATGCCACTCTCGTTGGCGCACGACTTTGACCGGATGGCATAAGTCTTGCGCGGCTCAATTACCGTTCAGGCTCGCAGGAGGCACGCCGTGTCGATTCATATTGCCTTGCACCATGTCACGCATTATCGCTACGACCGCGCGGTCGAACTGGGTCCTCAGATCGTTCGCCTGCGCCCGGCCGCCCATAGCCGCACACGCGTGCTGTCGTATTCGCTGAAAGTCCTGCCTGAAAACCACTTCATCAACTGGCAGCAGGACCCTCAAGGCAATTACCTCGCGCGTCTGGTCTTTCCGGAAAAGACCGATGAATTCCGCGTCGAAGTCGATCTGGTCGCCGAGATGGCGGTGTTCAATCCGTTCGACTTCTTCCTCGAACCTTACGCCGAGAACATCTCGTTCACCTACGCCAGCGAAGAGCAGCGCGAGCTGGCGCCGTACCTCGAAAAACTGCCGCTGACCCCGAGGTTTCAGGCGTATCTGGACAGCATCAGCCGCGAGTCGATTCCTGCCATCGACTTTCTGGTCGGCCTCAACCAGCGCCTGAGCCAGGACGTCGCTTACCTGATCCGCATGGAACCGGGCGTTCAGACCCCGGAATTCACCCTGGAAAACGCATCGGGTTCGTGCCGTGACTCCGCGTGGCTGCTGGTGCAGCTGCTGCGTCATCTGGGCATGGCGGCGCGTTTCGTGTCGGGCTACCTCATTCAGCTCAAGGCCGATGTCGAGGCGCTCGACGGGCCGTCGGGTACGGATGTCGACTTCACCGACCTGCACGCCTGGTGCGAGGTCTATCTGCCGGGCGCGGGCTGGGTCGGGCTGGATGCCACTTCCGGTCTGTTCGCTGGCGAAGGACACATTCCTCTGGCGTGCAGCCCCGAGCCTTCCTCGGCAGCGCCGATCAGTGGACTGGTCGAGCCGTGCGAAACCGATTTCAGCCACGAAATGTCGGTCGAGCGCATCTGGGAGGCGCCACGCGTCACCAAGCCTTACACCGAAGCGCAATGGCAGGACATTCAGGCGCTTGGCCGACAGATCGACGCCGATCTGCTGCGCGATGATGTGCGGTTGACCATGGGCGGCGAGCCGACCTTCGTGTCCATCGACGACCGCGATGGCGCCGAATGGAACACCGCTGCGCTGGGGCCGCGCAAGCGTGAGCTGTCCGCCGAGCTGTTCCAGCGCATGCGCGGGCATTACGCGCCGCTGGGCATCGTGCATTTCGGGCAAGGCAAATGGTATCCGGGTGAGCAGTTGCCGCGCTGGTCGCTGAACTGCTTCTGGCGCAAGGACGGCCAGGCGGTGTGGCGCAATAACGCGCTGATCGCCGATGAAACCCGTGACTACGGCGCTACCGGCGAACTGGCGGGGCGTTTTCTTGCCAGTGTTGCCGAGCGGCTGAAGCTGCCGGCGCGCTTCGTTTTCCCGGCTTACGAAGACAATTTCTACTACTTGTGGCGCGAAGGTGCGTTGCCGGTCAACGTCACGGCCGAAGATTCGCGACTTGGCGATGAGCTGGAGCGTGCCCGTCTGCGCAAGGTCTTTGCCCAGGGGCTGGACAAGATGATCGGTCAGGTCCTGCCGCTGGCTCGCAACGCGGACGGTGACAGCTGGCAGAGTGGCCGCTGGTACCTGCGTGACGAGCATTGCCGCTTGGTGCCGGGGGATTCTGCGCTGGGCTATCGATTGCCGCTGGCGTCGCAGCCTTGGGTCAAGGCTGCGGAATACCCGTTCATTCACCCGACCGACCATAACCAGGACTTTCCCGAACTGGCCGACAGCGACTCGTTGGCCTCGGCGCTCAAGTCCACAGACACGGACGCCGAGCGCGCGCCGAAGATCGATGAATCGGCCGAGTGGCTGACCCGCACGGCGTTGTGTGCCGAAGCGCGCGAAGGGCGGCTGTACCTGTTCATGCCGCCGCTGCAAAAGCTTGAGGAATACCTTGAACTGGTGGCCGTGATCGAAGCGACCGCCGAAGAGCTGCAGTGCCCGGTCCTGCTGGAAGGCTACGAGCCGCCAAGCGATCCGCGGCTGTGCAATTTCCGGATCACCCCGGACCCTGGTGTGATTGAGGTCAACGTGCAGCCTTCGGCGAGCTGGGACGAGCTGGTTGAGCGTACCGAGTTTCTCTATGAACAGGCGCGCCTCACGCGTCTGACCACTGAGAAATTCATGATCGACGGCCGTCACACCGGCACCGGCGGGGGCAACCATTTCGTGCTGGGCGGCGCGACGCCGGCGGATTCGCCATTTCTGCGGCGTCCGGACCTGCTGCGCAGCCTGATCGGCTACTGGCACAACCATCCTTCGCTGTCGTACCTGTTTTCCGGCCTGTTCATCGGCCCGACGTCTCAGGCACCGCGCATCGACGAGGCGCGCAACGACTCGCTCTACGAGATGGAAATCGCTTTTGCGCAGATGCCGGCGCCGGGTGAGGAGGTTGCGCCGTGGGTGGTTGACCGTCTGCTGCGTAACCTGCTGATCGACGTCACCGGCAATACCCACCGTGCCGAGTTCTGCATCGACAAGCTTTACTCGCCCGATGGCGCGACCGGACGTCTGGGGCTGCTGGAGCTGCGTGCGTTCGAGATGCCGCCGCATGCGCGCATGAGCCTGGCGCAGCAGTTGCTGCTGCGCGCGCTGGTGGCGCGCTTCTGGCGTGAACCCTACGCACCCACGAAGCTGGCGCGCTGGGGCACGCAACTGCATGACCGCTTCATGCTGCCGCACTTCATCGAGCAGGATTTTGCCGATGTGGTCGCCGACCTCAACGCGGCAGGCTACCCGGTGCAGGCCGACTGGTTCTCTGCGCACCTGGAATTCCGCTTTCCGAAAGTGGGCGATTACGCCGTCAACGGTATCGAACTGGAACTGCGTCAGGCGCTTGAGCCTTGGCATGTGCTGGGTGAAGAGGGCTCGGCTGGTGGCGCGGTACGCTACGTCGATTCATCGCTGGAGCGTCTGCAAGTGCATGTCAGCGGGCTACCGCCGCAGCGCTACGTGCTGACCTGTAACGGTGTGGCAGTGCCTCTGCAGCCGACCGGACGGGCCGGTGAGTTCGTTGCCGGGGTGCGTTATCGCGCCTGGCAGCCGGCCAACTGCCTGCAACCGACCATCGGCGTGCATGCGCCGCTGGTTTTCGATCTGCTCGACACCTGGATGCATCGCTCGCTGGGCGGCTGCGAGTATCATGTCGCCCATCCGGGCGGCCGTAACTACGAAACCTTGCCGGTCAACGCCAACGAAGCGGAAAGCCGTCGCCTGTCACGTTTCTTCCGCATCGGCCATACCCCCGGCAAACTGGACGTTCCGTCGCTCAACATTAACGACGAGCTGCCGATGACGCTGGATATGCGTCTGCATTAAAAAACAGTGGCTCTGTGCGTCAGATGCACACGGACGTGACATCTGACTGCACTAATCTGAAGTCCTTACGTTGCCTGCCGAGCCTTCCATGCCCGACCTGCTTGACCACTACCCGCTGTCCGAGGGTACTTACCACGAAATGCTCGACGCCGACGGAGCCGTTCGCCCGCACTGGCGTCGTCTGTACGAGCACATGCGGCGCAGCAGCGCTGCGCAACTGATCCAGCGTCAAGCCCTGCTGACCCGGCAGATTCAGGAAAACGGTGTCACCTACAACGTGTATGCCGACCCCAAGGGCGCTGACCGCCCGTGGGAGCTGGACCTGTTGCCGCACATCATTGCAGCGGATGAATGGCAGCACGTGGCGGCAGGGATTGCCCAGCGTGCGCGGCTGCTAAACGCAGTGCTCGCGGACCTTTACGGCCCGCAGACGCTGATCGCCAATGGCCTGTTGCCCGCCGAACTGGTGTTTGGCCACAACAACTTTCTCTGGCCATGTCAGGGCGTCAAGCCCCCTGAAGACACGTTCCTGCACATGTACGCCGTCGACCTGGCGCGCACCCCGGACGGGCGCTGGTGGGTCACTGCCGACCGTACCCAGGCGCCTTCGGGTGCCGGTTATGCACTGGAAAACCGACAAAGCGTCGCGCGCGCCCTGCCGGAAACCTATCGCGACCTGCAGGTCCGGCACCTGTCGGGTTTCTTCGACGCGTTGCAGCAAACACTGGCCCGTCAGGCGCCAACCAGCAACGAGGCGCCGCTGATCGTCCTGCTGACGCCGGGCCGTTTCAACGAAAGCTACTTCGAACACTTGTACCTGGCGCGGCAACTGGGCTATCCGCTGGTCGAGGGGGGCGATCTGACGGTGCGCGATGCCACTGTCTACCTGAAAACCCTCAGCGGCTTGCGTCGGGTTCACGCCATCATGCGCCGTCTGGACGATGACTTCTGCGACCCTCTGGAATTGCGTACCGACTCTGCGCTGGGTGTGCCGGGGCTGCTTGAGGCGGTGCGTCAGGGCAATGTGCTGGTCGCCAACGCGTTGGGCAGTGGTGTGCTGGAGTCGCCGGGGCTGTTGGGCTTTTTGCCGAAAATCAGTCAGTACCTGTTCGGCGAGGATCTGATCCTGCCCTCGGTGGCGACCTGGTGGTGTGGAGAGCCGCCAGTGCTGGCCCAGGCGCTGGAAAAACTGCCGGATCTGTTGATCAAGCCGGCGTTCCCCTCACAACACTTCGCGCCGGTGTTCGGCCGTGATCTGAATGAGGAACAGCGCCTCGCACTTGCCCAGCGCATGCAGTCGCGGCCCTATGCCTATGTCGCTCAGGAACTGGCGCAATTGTCCCATGCTCCGGTGCTGCAGGCCGATGGCACAGGTTTGCAGCCGCGCGCCATCGGCATGCGGGTGTATGCAGTGGCCAGCCTTGATGGCTATCGTGTGCTGCCGGGCGGCCTGACCCGAGTGGCCGCTGAAGCCGACGCCGACGTGGTATCGATGCAGCGTGGCGGGGCGAGCAAAGACACCTGGGTGCTGGGCGAGCGCTCGCACCTCGGCGAACCGTGGAAGGGCCAGCGTAAGCTGGGTGTCTACGACTTGATCCGTCGTGACCCTTATCTGCCGTCACGGGTGGTGGAAAACCTGTTCTGGTTCGGACGTTACTGCGAGCGCTGTGACGACAGTGCGCGCCTGCTGCGCATCATGCTGACGCGCTACGTCGACGATGATGACCCTCTCGCGCTGCAAGCCGCCGTTGCGCTGGCCGAGAGCCTGGGCATGCTGCCCGAGGCGCAGGAGGGCGAAGAGCTGAAGGATCGCCTGCTTGTCGCGCTGATGGGCGACGAGTGGCCGTTCAGCCTTCGGGCCAATTTGCAGCGCCTGCAATGGGCCGCTTCGCAAGTGCGTGGCAAGTTATCCAAGGAAAACTGGCAGGCGCTGGTCGAGTTGCAGCGCGAAGCCTTGAGCCTGGAAAGCGAAGAGCCGGATTTCGGCGAGCTGCTGGATTTTCTCAACCGTCTGGTGATGTCGCTGGCGGCGCTGTCCGGTTTTGCGCTGGACGACATGACCCGCGATGAAGGCTGGAGCTTCCTGATGATCGGGCGACGGATCGAGCGCCTGAAGTTTCTCAGCACCAGTCTGTCGGCGTTTTTGCGCGGGCTGGTGGTTTTCGAGCGGGCCGGGCTGGAGTGGTTGCTGGAGCTGGGCAACAGCAGTATCACCTATCGCTCGCGCTACATGGCCGTGCCGCACCTGATTCCGGTGCTCGACCTGTTGCTGCTCGACGAGCAGAACCCGCATGCGGTGCTGTTTCAGCTCAAGCTGGTGCAGCGCTCGTTGCGCCGCCTGAACGACGAGTTCGATGCGCCACGCGACAGCAGCCTGTCGGTGTTGGCGCAGCGTCTTGCCGCGTTCGACCTGGGCAGCCTGGAGAATCCTTTGTTTGGCCAGAGCAGTATCGATGCCGTACTCGACGGGCTGGCGGACTTGCTGCAGAGCATTGGCGACAGCAGTGGCCTGGCGTCCGATCGCCTGGCGTTGCGCCATTTTGCCCACGTCGATGATGTCAGCCAACGCACGGTGTCTGTCTGATGAGCGCTTCCTACCAGATTTTCCATGACACGCATTACAAGTACGACAGCCCGGTTTCGCTGGCCCAGCAACTGGCGCACCTGTGGCCGCGCAGCAGTCCCTGGCAGCGTTGCACCGAGCAGGCGCTGGAGATTCTTCCTGAACCCACTACGCGTCGCGATGAGCTGGATGTGTTCGGTAACCCGCTGACCCGTCTGGCCTTCGAGCGTCCGCACGATGAGTTGCAGGTCAATGCGCGGTTGCGTATCGAGGTCATGGAGAAGCCGTTTCTGGATTTCAATCTGTCGCCGGAATGGGAAGTGACCCGCAGTGCGCTGACGTACAGCGCCAAGCCGATGACCGAGGACATTCTGGAGGCCTGCCGCTACCGCTTCGAATCTCCCTACGTTCACCTGAAGCGCTCGTTCGTCGAGTTCTCGCAGGTCTGTTTCCCACCGGGCCGCCCGTTATTGCTATGCGTACAGGCGTTGATGGAAAAGATTTTCGAGGAATTCACCTTCGATGAAGAGGCCACTCAGGTCGCTACGCCGCTGGTGGAGGTGCTGGAGCGGCGGCGGGGCGTGTGTCAGGACTTCGCCCATTTGATGCTGGCGTGTCTGCGCTCCCGTGGCCTGGCCGCGCGCTATGTGAGCGGCTATCTGCTCACCCAGCCGCCACCGGGCCAGCCCCGGCTGATCGGTGCCGATGCCTCGCACGCCTGGGTCTCGGTATTCTGCCCGGCCTCTGGCTGGGTCGACTTCGACCCCACCAACAATGTGCAGCCTGCGCTGGAGCACATCAGCCTGGCCTGGGGACGCGATTTCTCTGATGTCTCACCGTTGCGCGGCGTGATTCTGGGCGGCGGCACACATGACCCTGAGGTGCGGGTGACGGTGATGCCGGTCAGCGGCTAATTACCGGGTCCCGTGAATCGTTCTTCAAAAGGGCGCTCTGTCGCGAGCGTCCGCGGGACCATTTGACGCACGTTCTTGGAACCCCGGCCCTGATCGGGCACTCTCTTCTTACATCAGTTTTACGTTAATCAAGTCCTGCCCTGGAGATTCAAATGATTCGCAAGCTTTTAGCGATTTCGCTGTTGTCGTTGGCCAGTGGTCAATTGCTGGCTGCCGAGTGCTCGGTCACAGTCGATTCGACCGATCAAATGATGTACGACACCAAAGCCATTGAGATCGACAAGAGCTGCAAGGAATTCACTGTCAACCTGACTCACTCCGGCAGCCTGCCGAAGAATGTCATGGGCCATAACTGGGTGCTGGGCAAAAAAGCCGACACCCAGGCAATCGTCACCGACGGCATGGCGGCGGGCATCGACAAGGACTATTTGAAGCCGGACGACAGCCGCGTCATCGCCCACACCAAAGTCATCGGCGCTGGCGAAAAGGATTCGGTGACGTTCGACGTGTCGAAGCTCGACCCGGCACAGGAATACCAGTTCTTCTGCACATTCCCCGGGCACATCAGCATGATGAAAGGCGCTGTGACGCTGAAGTAACGACAGGTCTCCGGAGCGTCTGAGAGTATCGTTCCTCACGCTCCGCGTGGGAATGCCGTTCGTGACGCTCTTTGTCACAGATCTGAGCCGCTGCGCACATTCAGGATCGGACGCGGAGCGTCCAGAACTGCATGCCGACGCAGAGCGTCGGCACGATAGCCAGCAATGAGCGTCACAAATCCGTGCCGCGCAGATCACTCATGGTGCGTAAGGCAATTCGCGTTTGTGCTGGGTCTTGGCGTAGGTTTCGCAAATGATCCGGAAGGCTTCCTCGCGTACCGGCTCGCCGTGCAGGAAGGCGTCGATCTCGGCGTAGGTTACGCCGTGCGAGGCTTCGTCCGGTTTGCCGGGTGAAAGGTCTTCCAGGTCCGCAGTCGGCACTTTTTCGACCAGTGATTCAGGTGCGCCGAAATGGCGGGCGATGGCGCGCACCTGGTTTTTCACCAGACCGCTCAACGGTGCCAGATCGCAGGCGCCGTCGCCGAACTTGGTGAAGAAACCCATCACCGCTTCTGCCGCGTGATCGGTGCCGATCACCAGCCCATGGTAAGCACCGGCGACGGTGTACTGCGCGACCATGCGCATGCGCGCCTTGGTGTTGCCGAGCACGAAGTCCACCGAGGTCGCTGGAAGCCCGTCGAAGGCCTTCACCTCGGCGGCCAGGGCCTTGACGCTGCTGCCGATGTTGATGGTATGGCGCTCGTCCGGCTCGATGAAGTCGACAGAGGCCTGGGCTTCGTGCTCATCGGCCTGCACCACATAAGGCAGGCGCACGGCGATAAAGCGGTAGGCGTTGTCCCCCGTGCTTTCACGCAGTTCCTTGACCGCACGCTGGGCGAGCAGACCGGACGTCAGCGAGTCGACCCCGCCGCTGATGCCGAGCACCAGCGTCTTGAGCCGTGCGTTCTGCAGGCACTCCTTGATGAAGTTGACGCGGCGGGCGACCTCGGCCTGCAGCGCGTTCTGGTCCGCGAAAGGTGGCTGGACCTTGAGCTGTTCAGCAATCTGGCGCTGTACGGCGTGCATGATTCACTCCTCGTAAATAGGACAATTCAAGCGGGTTTTTCCGGGCTCGGCAAATTCGGCACCTTGAACACATGCCGCAGGTAGGCGACAAAGTTCGGGTCCTTGCACTGCGTCTTGCCGGGCTCGTCAGAGATTTTCGCCACGGCCTGACCGGCGCACGCCGTCATTTTCAATACCATGTTCATCGGCGCAATGCCGGGGATGTCGGCCGTCAGGTTGGTGCCGATCCCGAAGCTGACATTGATGCGTCCGCGCAACGCACGAAAGATATCGAGCGCCTTGGGCAGGTTAAGCCCATCGGAAAACACCAGAGTCTTGCTCATCGGGTCGATACCGAGCTTCTGGTAATGCGAGATGCATTTTTCGGCCCACTTCACCGGGTCGCCCGAATCATGGCGCAGACCGTCGAACAGCTTGGCGAAGTACAGATCGAAGTCGTTCAGGAAAGCATCGGTGGTGATGCAGTCGGTCAGTGCGATCCCCAGCAGGCCGCGATATTCGCGGACCCAGCAATCGAGCGCGGCGATCTGACTGTCGATCAGGCGCGGTCCCAGCTGCTGATGGGCCATGATCCATTCGTGGGCCATGGTGCCCAAGGGTTTCAGGTCCAGCTGACGGGCCAGATGCACATTGCTGGTGCCGACGAACTGACCTGGGAAGTCGTTTTTCAGGACGCCAAGCATTTCTTCCTGCACGCGGTAGGAAAACCGCCGGCGCGTGCCGAAGTCCGCCACTTTCAGCTCGGCCAGTTCGTCCGTCGTGGCGTGCGTGGTCAGCCATTCGAACTTGTCATACAGACGATCCCGCGCCTGACTGAGCAGGGTGTCCGGATAACGATGCCGGTTGCGCACTTCGCTGACGATGGCCAGCAGCGGCACTTCAAACAGGATGACGTGCAGCCACGGCCCGTGCAGGCGAATGCACAGTTCATCATTCTCGATGGTGGTTTTCACGTAGCGGGTATTGAAGCGGAACAGCCCGAGAAAGCGCAGGAAATCCGGTTTGATGAAGGTGATGCGCTCCAGAAAAGCCAGGTGTTCGGGGCTCAGCGACAGCTCGCACAACAGCTCGATCTGGTGCTTGATTTCATCCAGATAGGGGCGAAGGTCCTCCCCGTTGCGGCAACGAAATTCCCACTCGACGTCCACGTTCGGGTAGTTGTGCAGGACGGCCTGCATCATGGTCAGCTTGTAGAAATCGGTATCGAGCAGGCTTTGCACGATGCGATTGGAAAAGGCGCTCTCGCTCATTGAATCAGGCTCTCCAGAGCAGCCGGATAAAGTGGGGCGCGTGACTTCCTGTCTGTCACCATGGAAGGCTCACGGCCGGATGGGTGTGCATTGTCGCCCTTAAGCGGGGGGTTGATCCAACTGTTCCAGCATCCACTGCAGAAAAACCCGGATTTTGGGCACGTCGGCGGTGTGTTCCGGATAGGACAGGTAGTAGGCGCTGTTAGTGCTGGGCAATGCGTAATCCCAGGCAATCACCAGTTTGCCCTCGGCCAGTTCCTCCTCGACCAGAAAGCGTGGCAGCAGCGCAACGCCGCAGCCGACCTGGGCCGCGCGGATGCACATATAGAAGGTTTCAAAGCGTGGCCCGTGATAGCTGTGGTCGGTGTGATAGCCCTGGCTTTCGAACCATTCATGCCACGCTTCGGGGCGGAAGGCATTCTGCAGCAGGACCAGCTCGCTCAGTTGCGTCGGGTCGCCGAGCGGCTCGTCGGGCAGGCTTTCGGGGGCGCACACCGGCACCAGTTCCTCGCCGAACAACTTCACGCTTTCTGCACCGGGCATGGCCGCCTGGCCAAAATAGAACGACACGTCGCAGCGGCCCTTGATCAGGTCATCTGACTCCTGCTCGTTGATCAGGTCCAGGTGAATGTGCGGGTGACGCAAGCGCCAGCCCTTGAGGCGCGGCACCAGCCAGCGGGCGCCGAATGTCGAAGGGGTGGACACCCGCAGCACTTCGGTCTCTCCGCCATAGGAGCGCAGGAAGTGGGTGGACATCTCGATCTGGGTCAGGATCTTGCGCACTTCGGCCAGGTACAGCGCCCCGGCTGGGGTCAGTTGCAGACGGCGACGCACGCGCTGAAACAACAGGTGCTGAACCAGCTCTTCGAGTTGCGCGACCTGCTTGCTGACGGCGCTTTGGGTCAGGTTGAGTTCTTCTGCTGCGCGCGTGAAGCTCAGGTGCCGGGTCACTGCCTCAAAGCATTGCAATGCGGCTATCGAGGGCAGATGACGTTTGTTCAGCATGATGACTTCTCTGTTTGCGGCGCGAAGGGGCTGGCGTAAGCGATATGAATTATCGGAATGATATCTCGCTTAAAGGTCGTTTGTCGGGCGTATGCAGGGAGGTTATTACTGGCGTCGCGTGACGCGCTTTTCAGAATCTGACGATGGCTGCGGCAGGTCTCGTTTAATCCGCTAGCCTCAAATGGTGCGTCTCGTAGCGTTCACGCACCGGGCGTGTGCAATTCGGTGACGTGTGCTGTTACAGGTGGGTTGCCCATCAAGGCATGTACTGGTTGCTACTCGAGTGAGCACGGGTTGCTCTTTTTTCGTTCGTGGTTGCACCTTGCGCGCTCGAAGCAACCAGGGTGCCCTGTTGCGCGGCGTTGCATGATGGATCGACACGAAGAACACGACATCTTCCTCAACTAAAAAGCGATGGCACGCGCCTTGCTCTGAGCAACTCTGTATCTGCTTGATCATGAAAGTGCCAACTAAAAAAATATCCTCAGGAGCACCACTTATGTCGCATACGTTTTACAGGAAAGGTTTTCTGGCAATCGCAGTGGCTACTGCATTGGGCGTGTCTTCGTTTGCACAGGCGGACGTGAAAATCGGCGTAGCGGGCCCAATGACCGGCGCGAACGCGTCGTTTGGTCAGCAATACATGAAGGGCGCACAGGCAGCAGCCGATGCGATCAATGCGGCAGGTGGTGTCAACGGGGAGAAAATCGTACTGGTCGCGGGCGATGATGCCTGTGAGCCCAAGCAGGCCGTGGCGGTTGCCAACCGCCTGGTGGATCAGGACAAGGTGATTGGCGTGGTCGGACACTTCTGTTCATCGTCGACCATTCCGGCTTCGGATATCTACAGCGATGCAGGTGTGATTGCCATCACGCCAGGCTCGACCAACCCGACCGTGACCGAGCGAGGCATGAAAGAAATGTTCCGCATGTGCGGTCGTGACGATCAGCAGGGCGTCGTTGCGGGGGACTACATCGTCGACGTGCTCAAGGGCAAGAAAGTCGCTGTCATCAATGACAAGGACACCTACGGCAAGGGCCTCGCGGACGCGACGGCCAAGCAGCTGACCAAGCGTGGCGTCAAGCCGATCCTCGAAGAGGGTCTGACCCGTGGCGAGAAGGATTTCAGTGCGCTGGTGACGAAGATTCGTTCGGTAGGCGCTGATGTCGTGTACTTCGGCGGTCTGCACCCGGAAGCCGGTCCACTGGTTCGGCAGATGCGCGAGCAGGGCCTCAAGGACGTCAAGTTCATGTCCGATGATGGCGTCGTGACCGATGAGCTGGTGACCACTGCAGGTGGCGCACAGTACGTCGATGGCGTGTACATGACCTTCGGCGCTGACCCGCGCGCACTGCCGGACAGCAAGGCTGTCGTGGATCAGTTCCGCAAGGCCGGTTACGAGCCTGAAGGCTACACGCTGTACGCTTACGCTTCGGTACAGGCCCTGGCTGCCGGTTTCAATGGTGCCAAGTCCAACAAGGGTGACGCAGCCGCCGTCTGGCTCAAGGCCAACCCGGTCAAGACTGTCATGGGTGAAAAAGCCTGGGATGCCAAAGGTGACCTGAAAGTCTCCGACTACGTGGTTTACCAGTGGGACGCCGCCGGCAAATACAAGCAACTCGAAAAGCAGAAGTGAGATAGACCTCGCGTCGGCCCTGCGCGTCAGGCGCTGACCCGATGATGGGCTCGCCCAGGAGCGAGCCTGCATCTCTTTTATCGTTTTCGGACCTGTCGGTCATGCCTCACAAGGGCGTGACTGACGGGGTGCTGAGCTGCCTTTTTGTGTGAGCGTGCGTGATGGATGGAATCTTCCTGCAACAAATGGTCAACGGACTCACTCTCGGGTCTGTCTACGGCCTCATCGCCATCGGTTATACGATGGTCTACGGCATCATCGGCATGATCAACTTCGCCCATGGCGACGTGTACATGATTTCCGCCTACCTGGCCGCCATCGGCCTAGCGGTTCTGTCTTTCTTCGGCGTGGAATCCTTTCCATTCCTGATTCTCGGTACGCTGATCTTCACCATTGTGGTCACTGGCGTTTACGGCTTCGTCATCGAGCGTGTGGCGTACAAGCCACTGCGCAACTCGACCCGTCTGGCGCCGCTGATCAGCGCCATCGGCATTTCCCTGATCCTGCAGAACTATGCACAGATCAGCCAGGGTGCGCGCCAGCAAGGCGTGCCTACGCTGCTCGAGGGTGCGTGGCGTTTTGAAGTCGGCAGCGGCTTCGTGCAGATCACCTACACCAAGATCTTCATCCTCATTGCCGCCTTTGTCGGCATGGGCGTGCTGACCTACATCATCAAGTACACCAAGCTGGGCCGCATGTGCCGGGCCACGCAGCAAGACCGCAAGATGGCCTCGATCCTCGGCATCAACACCGACCGGGTCATTTCCTATGTGTTCATCATCGGCGCGGCCATGGCTGCGCTGGCCGGTGTGCTGATCACCATGAATTACGGCACGTTCGACTTCTATGCCGGCTTCATCATCGGCATCAAGGCGTTTACTGCGGCCGTGCTGGGCGGGATCGGCTCGTTGCCGGGTGCCATGCTGGGCGGTTTGATCCTGGGGGTTGCCGAGTCGCAGTTCTCCGGTCTGATCAACTCCGATTACAAAGACGTGTTCAGTTTCGGCCTGCTGGTGCTGATTCTGATCTTCCGTCCCCAAGGCCTGCTGGGTCGCCCACTCGTGGCGAAGGTATAAGTATGTCCGCTCCTGTTGCTGTTCCTGTTTCCAAACCTGTTGAAATCAAGAAAAGTCTGATCGATGCCGTGGTTGCCGGGTTGCTGGCGCTGATCGTGTTCGGCCCCATCGTCGGGATCGTGCTCGATGGCTACAGCTTCAACCTGCAGCCGACCCGCGTGGCCTGGCTGGTGGGCGTGGTCATGATCGGTCGCTTTCTCATCAGTCTGTTTCTGCAAACACCCAGAGGCCTGCGTGTTTCCCAGAGCTTCGAAAGCTCCGACTCCGGCGTGCATGTGCTCAAACCGGATCATCGATCGAGCCTGTACTGGATCATTCCGCTGCTGATCGTGATTGCCATCGTGTTCCCGATCTTCGCCAACAAGTACATTCTGACTGTGGTCATTCTCGGTCTGATCTACGTGCTGCTGGGCCTGGGTCTGAACATCGTGGTCGGTCTGGCGGGGCTGCTCGACCTTGGCTACGTGGCGTTTTACGCCATCGGTGCTTATGGCTTGGCGCTGGGCTATCAGTATCTGGGCCTGGGCTTCTGGTCGGCCTTGCCGCTGGCGGCGATTGCGGCGGCGCTGGCCGGATGCATTCTCGGCTTCCCGGTGTTGCGCATGCATGGCGACTATCTGGCCATCGTGACCCTCGGGTTCGGCGAGATCATTCGCCTGGTGCTGAACAACTGGCTGTCGTTCACCGGCGGCCCGAACGGTGTGCCGGTGCCCGCGCCCACCTTCCTCGGGCTGGAATTCGGCCGACGCGCCAAGGATGGCGGGGTGCCGATTCATGAATATTTCGGCTTCGATTACAACCCGGACCTGAAATTCATCTTCATCTACGCCGTGCTGTTCCTGGTCGTGCTGGCGGTGTTGTTCATCAAGCATCGCCTGACGCGCATGCCGATCGGGCGTGCCTGGGAAGCCTTGCGCGAGGACGAGATCGCCTGTCGTTCGATGGGCCTCAATCACGTGCTGGTCAAACTGTCGGCGTTCACGATTGGCGCATCGACCGCAGGCCTTGCCGGAGTGTTTTTTGCCAGCTACCAAGGCTTCGTCAACCCGACCTCGTTCACCTTTTTCGAGTCGGCGCTGATTCTGGCGATTGTGGTGCTGGGCGGCATGGGCTCGACCGTCGGTGTAGTGATCGCCGCGTTCGTGCTGACCGTTGCGCCTGAACTGCTGCGCAGTTTCTCCGAGTACCGCGTGCTGCTGTTCGGGATTCTCATGGTGCTGATGATGATCTGGCGACCACGCGGCCTGATTCGCATCAGCCGCACCGGGGTGAAACCGCGCAAAGGCGCGCTGGTGACAGAGAGGGCTGCGCGATGAGCACTGAAGTGATTCTCTCCGTCGAGCACCTGATGATGCACTTTGGCGGCATCAAGGCCCTCAGCGACGTCAGCCTCAAGGTCCGTCGCAATTCGATTTTCGCCCTGATCGGCCCCAACGGTGCGGGCAAGACCACGGTCTTCAACTGCCTGACCGGTTTCTACAAGGCCACTGGCGGACGCATCGAGTTGCACACCCGTGGCAAGACCACCAACGTGATCAGGCTGTTGGGCGAACCGTTCCAGGCGACCGACTTCGTGTCGCCGAAAAGCTTCCTCAGCCGGGTGTACTACAAAATGTTCGGCGGCACCCATCTGGTCAACAGGGCGGGGCTGGCGCGCACGTTCCAGAACATTCGTCTGTTCAAGGAAATGTCGGTGGTCGAAAACCTGCTGGTCGCCCAGCACATGTGGGTCAACCGCAGCCTGATCAGCGGGATTCTGAATACCAGGGGCTATCGCAAGGCCGAAGAGGACGCGCTGAATACCGCGTTCTACTGGCTGGAGGTGGTCGATCTGGTGGACTGCGCCAACCGTCTGGCTGGCGAATTGTCCTACGGGCAGCAACGCCGCCTGGAGATTGCGCGAGCCATGTGCACGCGGCCGCAGGTGATCTGCCTGGATGAGCCGGCTGCCGGTCTCAACCCGCAGGAAACCGAGGCACTCAGCGGCATGATCCGCCTGCTGCGTGACGAGCACGACATGACCATCGTGCTGATCGAGCACGACATGGGCATGGTCATGGGGATTTCCGACGATATTGTGGTGCTCGACCATGGCAACGTAATTGCTATGGGCGGGCCGGAACAGATCCGTAACGATCCGAAGGTGATCGCCGCGTATCTGGGCGCTGATGAAGAGGAGCTGGTATGAGCAAGCCGATCCTCGAACTGAAAGAGATCGATGTGTTTTACGGGCCGATTCAGGCCCTGAAGAAAGTCTCGCTGCACATCAACGAGGGCGAAACAGTGAGCCTGATCGGCTCCAACGGCGCGGGCAAGTCCACGCTGCTGATGTCGATCTTCGGTCAGCCGCGCGCGGCCAGCGGGCAGATCATCTATCAGGGCACCGATATCACCCAGAAGTCCTCGCATTACATCGCCTCCAACGGCATTGCGCAGTCGCCGGAGGGGCGGCGGGTCTTTCCCGACATGTCGGTCGAGGAAAACCTGATGATGGGCACCATTCCGATTGGCGACAAGCATTCGGCCGAAGACATGCAGCGCATGTTCGAGCTGTTCCCCAGGCTCAAGGAACGTCGCAATCAGCGCGCCATGACCATGTCCGGAGGCGAGCAGCAAATGCTCGCCATCGCCCGCGCGCTGATGAGTCGTCCGAAACTGCTGCTGCTCGATGAGCCAAGCCTGGGTCTGGCCCCGATCATCGTCAAACAGATCTTCTCGACCCTGCGTGAACTGGCAGCCACGGGCATGACGATATTCCTGGTCGAGCAGAACGCCAACCATGCGCTCAAGCTGTCTGACCGGGCCTATGTCATGGTCAACGGCGAGATTCGACTGTCCGGCACGGGGCAGGAATTGCTGGTAAATGAAGAGGTAAGGAACGCTTATCTGGGCGGGCACTGAATTCGTCAAAACCCTGCCGTTTTCTTCGCGCGCCCCGGATGCTCAAACATCCGGGGCGCAGTCGTATGCAATTGTGGAAAACAATTTTGGCGCGTCTCATAAGTGCGACATAAAACCGCTGCAAATGGTTGTTTTGTCACCGTTTTGACTTGTTCAGGTTTACTGTGGAACCGGCTGTTAATAACTTGGGAGTATTTACCTGCAGGCCTTTATGCATAAGGCCTGTAGAAGAGTGGTTAAATTTCGTACAGAGGTTTTCGGACGGCTATATAGGGCATTTGTCAACTGTATTGGGGCTGGTCGTTCATACAGGTTTTACAGGCGAACAGCCTGTGGATAAGTCTGTTAACAAGCCTTGGAAAGACTGCCCCGGACGTTATAGGGTCTGGGCTACAGGCCATCACCGTTTTCTGACGCTTTCAACCCTCTTGACAGTGTCGGGCAAAGTCAAGGAAAAAACTTCGCCTGATACGCTGCAGGCCCCGAAACACGTGATGTTCAGCGTCACTGACTTGCCCCCAGAGATTGTGGGTCTGACTGTGGATAAGGTGGGCAAAAGTGCCCGTGAGGCCCGTGGCGCAAGGCTTGCTTCGGGTTGGTTGTTTTTTGTACAAATACACTCGGTTGTTGCATCGATGTCCCGCTGACGGGCATTCTGCTGCCCTTGCCAGAAACTTATTAACAGGCAGCGCTGTTTGTGCGCCATGTCAGGAGAATGAAATGACTTCCACTGTATTCATCACGGGCGCCACTTCCGGTTTTGGCGAGGCGTGTGCCCGCCGTTTCGCCGAGGCAGGCTGGTCGCTGGTGCTGACCGGTCGACGCAAGGACCGTCTGGATGCCTTGAGCGCCGAGCTGTCGAAGCAGACCAAGGTGCATACGCTGGTGCTGGATGTGCGTGACCGCAAGGCCATGGAGAGCGGCATTGCAGGTTTGCCTGAAGAGTTCGGCAGCATTCGCGGGCTGATCAACAATGCCGGCCTGGCGCTGGGAATCGATCCTGCGCCCAAGTGCGATCTGGATGACTGGGACACCATGATCGACACCAACGTCAAAGGTCTGGTGTACACCACGCGTCTGCTGCTGCCACGCCTGATCGCGCATGGTCGCGGCGCGAGCATCGTCAACCTGGGTTCGGTCGCCGGTAACTACCCGTATCCGGGCGGTAACGTCTACGGTGGCACCAAGGCCTTTGTCGGGCAGTTCTCGCTGAACCTGCGCAACGACCTGATCGGCACCGGCGTGCGCGTCACCAACCTTGAGCCGGGGCTGTGCGAGAGCGAGTTTTCGCTGGTACGTTTCGGTGGTGATCAGGCCAAGTACGACGCCACCTACGCAGGTGCCGAGCCGATTCAGCCTCAGGACATCGCCGACACCATCTTCTGGATCATGAACACACCCGCCCACGTCAACATCAACAGCCTGGAACTGATGCCGGTCAGCCAGACCTGGGCCGGCTTTGCGATTGACCGCAACCGCGGTTGATTGATTGCTGATCGGGCCGCGCAGCTGCGGCCCGATCAGCTGTCTGCCGGCGTTGGCGGCGGGAATGCGCTGACGAAGCGATTTTCGACGAAATCCGCCAGGCCGATGTAGCAAGTGGCCAAGTGGTAGGGCGTGGTCGACGGCATGTCGCTGCGGCTGACCCTGCCATCGGGCTCGACGCACTCGTTCCAGCCCCTGGCATGCAGAAAGCGCTGCTCGAAGGCCGACAGTTGCTGAGTCAAGGCCGCTTCGCAGTCCGGGCGCAGGGCCATGGCCCGCAAGTATTCCGCCTGGGCCCAGATACGCTGGGTGGCATCGCGCACCGTACCCTCGAGCGCCAGCATCGCCGTCACCGCCCCGCTGTGTGGATCGACGCCCTGCGCCTGTGCGTAGGCGAACGCGCGGGTCATGGATTCATGCAGCTCGCGCCCATGCAGTTCCGGCGACGATTGCAGCAGGAAGAACCATTCGAACTGATGACCTGGCTCGTACCAGTTATCCACAGCGCCCAGAGGCTTCTCCAGCATCACGCCGGTTGCCGTATCGACGAAACGGCGTTGCATGTGGATAACCAGCGCGTCCAGTGCCGCCTGCGTGGCAGGGTCGGCACGCACCGACAGGGTGGCCAGAAAGGCCTCTGCCAGGTGCATCAAGGGATTTTGCAACGGTCCGGTGCCCAATACCGACCAGTCTTCATCGAGCTGCGCCTCGTACAGCCCGTCGTCGTCGGCAAAGCGTTCTACCACAACGTTAAGCGCTGCGTTGAGCACCGACTCTGCCAGCGGGTCCTGCACTTTCGCCCAGTAATGCGCGCAGGCAAAAATAATGAAGGCGTGGGTGTAGAGGTCCTTGCGGCGATCCAGCGGCTTGCCCTGTGGATCGATGCTGTAGAACCAGCCGCCATGCTCGGCATCGTGGAAGTGCTGTTGCAGAGAACGGAACAATTCACCGGCCCGCGCCCGTGCCCCCGGCACTTGTGCGTGACCGATGAGGCTGGAAAACAGAAACAGCTGACGCGCACAGGCCATGGCGCGATAGCGTTGCGGCGGCAACGGTTGATCACTCGCGTCGAGTGCTTCGTAGGGCAATGCCAGTTTCGCGTTCCAGCCAGGACCCTGCCACAGCGGAACGACCACCTGCATGAAGTGCTGCTGCAAGGCGGCGAACAACGAGGTCAATTCAGGCGTGGAGGCGGAGCGGGTCACATGAGGCATCGGCTGGCATCGCGGCAGTGTCGAAGTGCGCAGCATGTTATCAGGATTGCTGCACGAGGGCGGGTGATGATCGTTCCTCACGCCAGGCGCGTGAGGAACCTCTGGCAGTCAGCCAATCAGCGCCAGTCGCTCGTTGATCGCGGCTTCGATCCCTTGGGCATCCAGGCCGCACTCGGTGAGCATCTGCGCAGGCTTGGCGTGCTCGACGTAGACATCCGGCAGGCCCAGGTGCAATACCGACTTGAGGATATTGGCGCGTGCCAGGAACTCGCTGACCGCAGCACCGGCGCCGCCCATGACGGCGTTTTCTTCCAGTGTGACCAGCAACTCGTGATTGGCGGCAGCTTCGCTCACCAAAGCTTCGTCCAGTGGCTTGACGAAACGCATGTCGATCACCGTTGCATCGAGCTTCTCGGCCACCACCAGTGCTTCGGCCAGTTGCACGCCGAACGCCAGTATCGCAACGCCCTGGCCCTGACGCCGCACAACGCCCTTGCCGATCTCGACCGGGTCAAGACTGGCCTCGATCACCGCGTTAGGGCCGGTGCCGCGTGGGTAGCGCACTGCCGCAGGGCCGGTATGCAGGTAACCGGTGCTGAGCAGCTTGCGCAGTTCGTTTTCATCGCTCGGCGTCATCACCAGCATGCCAGGGATGCAGCGCAGGTAAGAGAGGTCGAAGCTGCCCGCGTGAGTCGGACCGTCTTCGCCCACCAGCCCGGCGCGGTCGATGGCGAACAGCACGTCGAGGTTCTGTACCGCGACGTCGTGGATCAGCTGATCGTAACCACGCTGCAGGAAGGTCGAATAGATCGCCACCACCGGCTTGCTGCCTTCGCAGGCCATACCGGCTGCCAGGGTCACTGCGTGTTGTTCGGCGATGGCCACGTCGAAGTAGCGCTCGGGGAAGCGTTCGCTGAACGCGACCAGATCCGAACCTTCCTTCATCGCGGGCGTGATGCCTACCAGCCGTGCGTCAGCGTCGGCCATGTCACAGATCCACTGGCCGAACACGCCGGAGTATTTCGGTGCGCTGATCTTTTTCTGCGCGGCAGGCGCATTCAGCGGCTCGAGCTTGGTGATGGCGTGATAGCCGATCGGATCGACTTCGGCCGGCTCGAAACCCTTGCCCTTTTTGGTCACCACATGCAGAAACTGCGGGCCCTTCAGGTCACGCATGTTGCGCAGGGTGGCGATCAGGGTCGGCAGGTCGTGGCCGTCGATAGGACCGATGTAGTTCCAGCCCAGCTCTTCGAAGAGCGTGCCCGGGACCAGCATGCCTTTGGCGTACTCTTCGGTGCGCCGCGCGATTTCCCAGGCACCGGGCAGGCGCGAAAGGACCTTTTTGCTGCCTTCACGCATGCTGCTGTAGGTGCGGCTGGAAAGAATCTTGGCCAGGTAATTCGACAGCCCGCCGACATTGCGCGAGATCGACATGTCATTGTCGTTGAGGATCACCAGCATGTCGGCGGCCACTTCCGGCGCGTGGTTCAGCGCTTCGAAGGCCATACCGGCAGTCAGCGCTCCGTCGCCGATCACGGCAATCGATTTGCGCTCGCAGCCCTGCAGACGCGAGGCAATCGCCATGCCCAGCGCGGCGCTGATCGAGGTGCTGGAGTGCCCGACACCAAAGGTGTCGTACTCGCTTTCGCTGCGACGCGGAAAGGCCGCAACCCCGTCCTTCTGGCGCAGGGTGGACATGCGCGCGCGACGGCCGGTGAGGATCTTGTGCGGATAGGCTTGATGACCCACGTCCCACACCAGACGGTCGTCCGGGGTGTCGAAAACGTAATGCAGCGCGATGGTCAGCTCGATGACCCCGAGACCGGCACCAAAATGACCTCCGGTCTGGCCAACGGAATACAGCAATTCCAGGCGCAGTTCATCGGCCAGGGTTTCCAGCTCGGCTTCGCCCAGACGGCGCAGGCCGTGCGGGGTATCGGCTCGGTCGAGCAACGGCGTGACCGGGCGCTCGCGGGGGATCTCTTTGAACGTCGTGGGCATCAGGCGAATCGTTATAAGTAAAAGAGGCGGCAGTTTACCTTATGCATCGTACGCTGCCCATGAAGTGAGTCGGCGGATGATCTGCCGACTGACATGTGTAATGACTGAGACCATCATAAAGCGTGGTTGATTCAGTGGATTTTCCGGCCCGGTGATAGTGATCAGTGGCGACGTTCGACGATGTAACGTGCCAGCTGGCGCAGCGGCTCTGCGGCGGCATCGAACGGGCTCAGCGCCTGCAGCGCCTGATCACGCAGTTCCAGTGCGTAGTGTTTGGCCGCTTCCAGGCCCAGCAGCGCCGGGTAGGTCGGCTTGTCGCGGGCGATGTCGGCACCCTGGCGCTTGCCGAGGGTCGCGGTATCGCTTTCGACATCGAGAATGTCGTCCTGAACCTGAAAAGCCAGGCCGATTGCACGCGCGTAGACCTGCAGAGCATCGAGCCGCGGCTGATCGGCGTGCCCGCTGGCCAGTGCGCCAAGCCGGACGCTGGCTTCGATCAATGCACCGGTCTTGTGGCGATGCATGTATTCCAGCGCGGCCTGATCGAGCTTCAGCCCCACTGAACCCAGATCGATAGCCTGACCACCCACCATGCCCGCCGGTCCGGCCGCAGTCGCGAGGGCCGTGACCATCTGCAGACGCGTCTCGGCATCGCGTGACGTCAGGTGAGGGGCGAGCAGAGCCGTGAAGGCCAGGCTCTGCAGGCCGTCACCGGCGAGGATCGCGCAGGCTTCATCGAAGGCCTTGTGTGTGGTCGGCTGGCCGCGACGCAGGTCGTCGTCGTCCATTGCCGGCAAATCGTCATGTACCAGCGAGTAGGCATGAATCAGTTCAACGGCACAGGCGGCGCCGTTGGCATCCTCGGCTACACCGCCCAGTGCTTCGCAGGCGGCATACGCGAGCAGCGGGCGCACGCGCTTGCCGCCGTTCATCACGCTGTAGCGCATGGCTTGGTAGAGGCGTTCGAGCTCAGGGCCCGGAGCCTTGAACAGCCCGTCGAGTGCTGCGTTGACGCGAGTCTGGCTTTGCGCTTGATAGCTCGCGATCATTCGGGGAGTTCCGCATCGTCGAACGGCTCTTCGCTGAGCTCGCCATCGCGTTCCAGCAATACCTGAACCTTCTGCTCGGCCTGGGTGAGGGCGCTCTGGCAGTCGCGGGTCAGGCGTACACCTTGCTCGAAGGCGGTCAGGGAGTCTTCCAGCGACAACTCGCCATTCTCCAGCCGCTCTACCAGCGCTTGCAGATCAGCGAGTGACTGTTCGAAATCCAGTGCAGCTTTCTTGCGGGCCATGAGGGCATTTCCGGTAGAGGTTAAACCGCGCGACACTAGCAGAGCGATGGCGTCTGGGCAAATTGCGGCGACGGAGCCGCGCTCTTCAAGCGGCTGCCAGGGTCAACCTGCGGCAAACCCGTTGCGCAGGTCTGCGATCAGGTCTTCCGGGCTTTCCAGGCCGACCTGCAGCCGCAGCATCGGGCCAGCGCCGCGGTCAGGCCCGTGTTGTTCGACTTCCGTGATGAGGCTTTCAAACCCACCCCAGGAGTAGCCGACGCCGAACAGTTTCAACGCGCCGGTAAAGCGATCCAGCACCTGCCGGTCGGTGGTATTGAATTCGAAACTGAGCAAACCGTTGCAGCCGTGAAAATCGCGCTTCCAGATCGCGTGCCCCGGATCGTCCGGCAACGCAAGATAGAGCACGCGGGCAACCTGAGGCTGGGCCTGCAGCCATTGTGCGATCTGCAGCGCGTGACGCTCATGCATGGCCATGCGCGCCGCCAGACTGCGGGCGCCACGCAGCACCAGATAGGCATCATCGGGGCTGACGGTATTGCCCACGGCGGTGTTCATGGTTTTCAGGGTATGCCAGTGCGCTTCGGTGGTGCTGACGCTGCCCATCATGACGTCGGAGTGGCCGGCCACGTACTTGGTCAGGGCCATCAGCGAAATGTCCGCCCCCAGCTCCAGCGGCTTGAACAACACCCCCGAGCCCCAGGAGTTATCCACAGCCAGTAGCAGATTCCTTGCTTTGCACAGCTGTGACAGGGCAGGCAGGTCACACATGTCGAATGTCAGCGAGCCGGGCACCTCGGCATAGATCATCCGGGTGTTGGCCTTGATCAGCGATTCCACGTTACTGCCGTCGGCCGCGTAGAAATCGAACTGGATGTCGAAGGCGGTCAGCATGGTTTTCGCCAGCCGCCGAACAGGGCCATAGACCGATTCGGTGATCAGGACATGATCGCCGGGACGCAGAAACGATTGAAACATCTGCGCCACTGCGGCCAGCCCGGTCGGGTACAGGCAGGTGCCGTGTGCGCCTTCGAGCTCGGAGATCAGGTCCTGCAAGGCAAACGCAGTCGGGTTGCCGTTGGCACCGTAAGTCAGCGAGCGCTCAGGCCCCGCGGTGCGAATTTCCGCCTGCCGCAAGCTTTCCAGACTGTCGAACAGCACCGTACTGAGGCGCACGACGGGTGGGTTGACCGCAATCCCGGGCCCGCTGCTGGCACTGCGGCCGCTTTGCGACAGGGCGGTGTGGGCACGAGGGTCTTTGTCTTGCGGCATTGGAGGCTCCGGGTGGAAAAGGCTTGCAGGCTGCGGCTCAGGTACCCGCAAGCGTAATGCATCGTGCGCCTGGCAGGTATCACTGATCGTTCAACACAGCGCTCGCGTAGAACTCATGCAGTTTCGCTTGCAGTAACTGTCTGTCCGGCAGGCGGGTCTGGTACTCGGCAATCAACGCGGGTGAAAGCGAGCGGTTCAGAGCGTACTCGACGACTTCGTCGTTTTTGCTGGCGCAGAGTAAAACGCCAATGGCCGGGTTTTCATGGGGTTTGCGTTCGTTGCGGTCCAGCGCTTCCAGGTAGAAGTCCAGCTTGCCGAGGTATTCGGGCTCAAAGCGGCCGACCTTGAGCTCAATGGCAACGAGGCAGTTGAGGCCTCGATGGAAAAACAGCAGATCCAGAGCAAAGTCCTGGCCGCCGACCTGCAACGCGTACTCGGAGCCGACAAAACAGAAATCGCGGCCTAGCTCGATCAGAAAGTCCCTCAGGCGTCTCAACAAGCCGCCATGCAGGTCCGCTTCGGCGTGCCCCGGTGGCAGCTCCAGAAACTCCACCATGTAGGCATCACGGAATATATCCAGTGCGGCCGGCCGGGTTTCCTTGAGCATCGCCGAGGCTTTGGCTGGCTGGGTGACAGTGCGCTCGAATAGAGCGTTCTTGAATTGGCGCTCAAGTTCGCGACTGGACCACTTTTCCCTGATTGCCATACGCAGATAAAACTCACGCTCTTCGGGGCGCTTGCTTTGACTGAAGATGATCAGGTGATGGGTCCAAGGCAATTGTGTCAGCACCGCTGACACAATCTCATCATCGCGGTAGACCTCAAAGAATTGGCGCATGCGAAACAGATTACGACGTGTGAAACCACGCAGTCCTGGCTGGGTGGTGGCCAGATGCTCGGCAAGCTGGGTGACCACCGCGTCACCCCATTTCAGCGTTTTCAAGCTTGCGACTGATGTAAGCGCCGACTTGCCAGTAAAGCTCGATCAATTGGGTGTTCACCGCCTGTGCGGCCTGCTGTCGAGCGCTCCGGATCATGGCGAGCACTTCGTCAAAGCGATCATGTACAGGCGTATGCGGTGTGTTGGGAGTACTCATACTGAAAGTACTCCACTGCGTGGCAACCTGATGGGCGATTGCAAGCGAAAGTCTGGAAGAACAGTTGTTCGGCTCATAAAGGCGCGTCCTTGGGCGGTGGCTAAGGTCGGCTACTTTACGTGCAGATCAGGACGTTCTGTTCCAGAGTTTCCTGTGGGTTTGTAGCATCAGGTTTCTGTCCGCGAAGGACTTGACGTGTGCCTTATTTATCCAGATCGGACGCCTGATGCCGCTCCGGAACCTGATCGGCTTCTTCGCCCCAGGTGCGGTTGACCTTCTGGCCTCTGATGACGGCAGGACGTGCGGCGATTTCTTCGGTCCAGCGAATCAGGTTCGGGTATTCGTGTACCGAGAGGAATTCGGCAGCCGAATACACCTTGTTCTGCACCAGTGCGCCATACCATGGCCAGACCGCGATATCGGCAATCGTGTAGGTGTCGCCAGCCAGGTAGCGGTGCTCGCCCAGACGACGGTTCAGCACATCGAGTTGGCGCTTGGCTTCCATCGCGAAGCGGTTGATGGGGTATTCGAGTTTCTCGGGCGCGTAGGCATAGAAATGCCCGAAACCACCTCCCAGATACGGCGCAGCGCCCATCTGCCAGAACAGCCAGTTCAGCGTTTCGGTGCGGCCTGCCGGGTCGGCGGGCAGGAAGCTGGAAAACTTCTCTGCCAGGTACAGCAGGATAGAGCCGGACTCGAATACCCGAACAGGTGTTTCATGGCTTCGATCCAGCAATGCCGGGATCTTGGAATTGGGATTGATCTCGACAAAGCCGCTGGAGAACTGATCGCCCTCGGAGATGCGGATCAGCCAGGCATCGTATTCCGCGCCGCTGTGCCCGAGCGCCAGCAGCTCTTCGAGCATGATCGTGACCTTCACGCCGTTGGGGGTGGCCAGCGAATAAAGCTGCAGCGGGTGCTTGCCGACCGGCAGCTCCTTGTCGTGAGTGGGGCCGGAGACGGGCCGGTTGATGCTGGCGAACGTGCCGCCCGCTTTTGTTTCCTGCTGCCAGACCTTCGGCGGGGTGTAGGACGTTTGGGTCATGAGGAGCCTCGCTTGTTCAAGGGTGATCGCTGGAACGGTCGTGTTGCAAAGGACCATTGACGTTATAGATCAACGCGCGTGCAGGGAAGTGCCTTGCGATCGTGAACGAGTGTGGCGAGGGGCGCATTTCGCTGCCGTTGGTAGCTTGTAGAATATTCCTACAGGAACTAAGGCGGCGTCCTATAGCTGTAGCTGGGTAAAAGAAGAGAACATGTGTTCGCAGCATGAGGCCATAAGGTTATCCATTTATAATCTTGGTTGTCAAAGTCGCTCTCTCTGATTTACCTATTAATAGCTGGATACCGTATGCCGTCTTTTTGCAGTCCGGGCGTTATGAAGTGGCGTGACCTGATCATCAATCTTGTTTCCAAGGAAATAAAAATCCGTTACATGGGCGCAACGTTGGGCTTCGTCTGGTCATTGGGCAATCCGCTGGTTGTAACACTCACGTATTACACGGTGTTCACCTATATTCTGCCCAGTAGTCAGGACCGCTTCGCGCTGCACCTGGTGACAGGTGTTGTCCACTGGATGCTTCTGGCACAAATTGTTTCGCAAAGCGGAGAGTGGCTGATCAATAACGGCAACCTCATTCGAAAGTTGCGTTTCCCACGTTTGTTGTTACCCATCTCCGGGGCGCTGGCAATTGTAGTGTTCTGGGCCGGCTGCATGCTCGTCTATGCATCGCTATTTGCCATGCTCGGTGGTGTCTTTTCACGTGCGCTGTTGTTTTATCCGATTGTGCTGATCGCATTCATGGCATTGATCATGGGCTTTGGTCTGGCACTCAGTGTCATTCAGGTCACCGTACGGGATGCCAAGCACTTCATCGACGTGTTTCTACCCTTGCTGTTCTGGCTCACACCCATTGTATGGGTGACTTCATCGCTGCCCGACGGTATCGCCCGCATTGCGGCTTATAACCCGATAGGCCTGTACTTCAACACGTTCACCAGCATTCTGCATGCCGGAGTCGTTCCGGAGACCTGTGACCTGCTGCTGTGCGTGCTCATGGGCGCTGCGTCGCTGCTTGTGGGTCTGTTGATGTTCAGGAAGGTGGACAACGTGGTGGAATATCTATGAGTCGCGTCGTCATCAAGGCAGAAAACCTCACCAAACAGTTTGTTCTACGCCACAACAGGGGTGGTTTGAAGAAGAAGTTTCTCGGGCTGTTTGACGCTCAATACCGTGAGCGTGCCGAAACATTCACCGCAGTCAGCGATGTATCGTTCACCTTGCACAAAGGTGAGTCGCTTGCACTGGTGGGGCATAACGGTTCAGGTAAAAGTACCTTGTTGCAACTGGTTTCACGCATTCTTGTGCCCACCAGTGGGCGGCTGATCAGCGTGGGCCGGGTGGCACCGCTAATCGAAATAGGGGTGGGTTTTCACCCTGAACTGACCGGCGAGGAAAACATCTACCTCAATGCCAGTCTGTTTGGATTGAGTAACAAGGAAGTGCGTTCGCGCTTCAACGAGATTGTCGATTTTTCCGGTTTGGGAAACTTCATCGATACGCCGGTAAAGAACTATTCGTCAGGCATGTACATGAGGCTGGGTTTCTCAGTCGCCGTTCATGTCGAGCCTCAGACGTTACTGGCTGACGAAGTACTTGCGGTAGGTGACGAAGACTTCAAGCGCAAATGCCACGAACGAATTCGCATGATGCAGGATGACGGGATGGCCTTGATTCTTGTTACCCACGCAGTAGAAGAAGGTAAAGAGTTTTGCCAGCGTTACTTGACGCTCGAGCGTGGCCGGATGACCGAACACGGTTATTACTGATTCATTGTTTCGCGATGCCATGCTTCCAATCAACTTGGCCATCACTCAATTCATAAAGGTATTTCCATGTTGCAAATTATCGTTCCGATGGCCGGGGCCGGGAGTCGCTTTGCGGTTGCGGGCTACACCGATCCCAAACCGTTGATCCCTGTACATGGTGTACCGATGATCAAGGTCGTGATCGACAACCTGACGCCGGAGTGCCCGCACAGATTCATCTTTATCTGTCAGGCGGAACAGGTCGCCCGTTACGGGTTGAGGGAAAAACTGAATGCCTGGGCGCCCGGCTGCGAGATCGTCGAACTCGGTGGCCTGACTGGGGGCGCTGCGTGCTCGGTGTATGCAGCGAGGCACCTGCTCGACGACAGCCAGCAAGTGATGATCGCCAACAGCGACCAGTACGTCGATGTGGATATAAACGCCTATCTGCAGGCAATGAGCGAGAGCGATGCAGAGGGTTTGATCATGACCATGAAAGCCAACGATCCGAAATGGTCGTTCGTGGGCTTCAGTGCAGCAGGCCTGATCGACCGTGTGGTGGAAAAAGAGGTTATCTCTGACGAGGCCACTGTCGGCATCTATAACTTTCGCCGCGCAGGTCAACTGATATCGGCCATCGAAGCGATGGTCGCGAAAGATCTTCGCGTCAATGGCGAGTTCTATGTCGCACCGGTTTACAACGAGCTCATCGGGCAGGGCGCCAAGGTCATTCATTACAGCATTGGTGCAGAAGGTCATGGCATGTATGGCCTGGGCATCCCGGCAGACCTCAACCAGTTCCTGTCGTTGCCGCTAAGCAGGCAGGCAGCCTCGGGAAAAGAGGCCTGACATGCAGATCATCAGCCATCGCGGCTATTGGCTGCAAAAGCCGGAGCGCAATCTGCCCGAAGCCTTTCATCGATCATTCGACCTTGGCTTCGGCACCGAAACCGATGTCCGTGATGTGGCGGGCCAACTGGTCATTTCCCACGACATGCCCGCGGGCGGCGAGCTGACGCTGGATGGCCTGCTCGACATCATGGCGGGCCGCAACCTGCCGCTGGCCATCAACATCAAGGCGGATGGCCTGGCACAGGCTCTCGCCGAAACCTTCGCCCGTTACGGCCATACCAACTGGTTCGCCTTTGATATGGCGGTGCCGGACATGCGCAGTTACCTCAACGCCAACCTCATCACTTACACCCGTCTCAGCGATGTTGAGCCGTCGCCAGCTTGGCTCGAACAGGCAGCCGGCGTCTGGCTTGACGGTTTCGAGGGTGAGTGGTTCTCCAACCAGGTCATTGGCGATCTTCTTTCCCTGGGCAAGCGAATTTGTGTGGTGTCACCCGAATTGCACGGGCGTGGTCATGACGCCCTGTGGCAGCAATTGCTCGAGTTCAGGTCGCAGGACCGTTTGACGCTGTGCACTGATCTTCCCGCAGACGCAGCCACTTTCTTCACGTGAGGCAACCATGATCAAGGCAGTGATTTTCGATATGGACGGTGTCCTTATCGACGCCAAAGAATGGCATTACGACGCATTGAACAAAGCGCTCAGCCTGTTCGGTTACAACATCAGTCGCCACGAACACCTCACCGCCTACGACGGTCTGCCCACTTCGCGCAAACTCGACATGCTGAGTGTCGAACGCGACCTGCCAGTTGCGTTGCACGCCTTCATCAACGAGATGAAGCAGCAGTACACCATGGAGATCGTTTACGCCCAGTGCAAACCGACCTTTGTGCATCAGTACGCGCTGTCATCACTGAAAACGCTGGGTTACAAGCTGGCAGTGGCGTCCAACTCCATTCGCAACACCGTGGAGGTCATGATGAACAGGGCAGATCTCGACCGATACCTCGATCTGCGGCTCTCCAACGAAGACGTCAGGCATGCCAAGCCAGCGCCGGACATCTATACCAAGGCTATCAGCCAGCTGGGTCTTCGGCCTGAAGAATGCCTCATCGTCGAGGACAACGAGAATGGCATCAAGGCCGCCAGAGACTCGGGCGCACATGTCCTGGTCGTGGCTGAAACCTGCGACGTAAACCTCAATAACATTCTTGGCAAAGTCGAACAGATCAACTTCGACAAGGCGGCAGTCCTGTGAGCGCGTTGAATATCATCCTTCTGACCGGCAGGCAGTCAGAGGCGCTGCACGACGAGGGCGAGTACCCGCACTACCTGTGTGAATACAACGGCAAGCCGCTGATTCATACGCTGATAGACAGCTGCGCGGTACTTCAGCCACGCAGGATGATCTGCACATTCTCGAACCACGATATCGCCCGGTTGCACCTTCGCAACATGGTTCCGCAGATGCACCCGTCGGCCAGTGTTCTACCGGTTCACAACATCACCCGCGGCGCGGCGTGCACGGCGCTTCTGGCGAGTGAAGAAATCGACAACGATGACGAACTGCTGATTCTCAGTGTCAGCGACTTTCTGGATATCGAGTTGCAGGATGTAGTGCGCACGTTTCGTGAAAGTCATGAGGATGCCGGAGTAGTCATCTTCAATTCTCTGCACCCTCGTTATTCATTCGCGCGCCTGGATAGCGACTGCCGGGTTATCGAAGCTGCCGAAAAAAATCCGATCAGCTCAAACGCCATTGCAGGTGTGTACTGGTTCAAGTCCGGCTCGCTGTTCGTATCGGCGGCCAAAGAAATGATTCGCAAGGACGCCAGGGTCAACGACAACTTCTACATAGCCCCCGCCCTCAATGAGCTGGTGCTGTTGCAGAAGAGGATCGGCGCCTACCGGATCGAACCCAATCAGTACCGGCCATTGAAAACCGACAGTCAGCTCCACGCTTTCGAAGCAGGAGAAATGCGATGAAAACGGCAAGACTGGAAGACATGGTCAAAGGCTGGTTCGTGGGCGGATTCGAACCTGCAGTTTTCAGTACCGAGTCCTGTGAGGTCGGGGTCAAGACCTACAAGGCAGGTGAAAAGGAAGTGGCTCATTACCACAAGGTCGCCACCGAGATAACCGTGCTTATCGCCGGGTCGGTCAACATGCGGGATCAGGTCTGGCATGCCGGCGACATCATCGTTCTGGAACCGGGCGACATCACGGCGTTCGAAGCGCTCACCGATGCGACCACCGTTGTCGTGAAGGTGCCGGGTGCGCTTGCTGACAAGTACGTCGTCTGACCATGAAAACGACCCATCTGCAGCATCACCCAAGCCTCTGTTACATCTCACCGGGTAGTCTGCGCAGCCTCCCGGTGGGACTACTGCTGCCCCATGAGTGTTCCAGCTTCATCTCGTTCCGCGCGCATCCGTTCCGCAAGCCTGAACGGGTGATCAGGAAACTGCATGCCGCACAGCGTCCGTTGTGTCTGTATGGGGCGGGTAGCTACTGTTTTTATGGTGTCCAGAGTGATTCACCGCTGGCACCCCTGCTGCTGTGGGACGGTGCGCACTTTCTGAATGTTGGCGAAAAAATAACGGTCATCGAAGACACGCCTATCGAGTGTTATCTGGATCGTGATTACTTTGCGGGATCACTCAAGGTGATAGCGCGTTCGGCCAACTCGGTCACTTACAAGAAAGTATCCAGGCTGACTGCGGAATCTAACGACGATCTCGACAGCTGGACCTTCGGCATTCCTGTCGGTCCAGGCGACGCCACCGTTCTCAATGCCGTCGTGAAGCGCATTCTGGAAATTGACATCCCGCACAAGGAGATACTGCTGTGCGGCACACCGGGAAGTAATTTCGCCTATTTCGACAAAGTCCGCATCGTGGGGGAGGACATCACTGCCCCGCCCGTGCAGATCTGCAAGAAGAAAAACCGTCTCGCGCTGGAGGCCAGACACAGCAATCTGGTGATCCTGCATGACCGCGTCTTTCTGCCAAAACACTTCGGGGAAGTTGTCCGCCGCTTTGGCCCGCGCTATCCGTTGATGACCTTGCAAAGCATGTTTTTCGATAACCGAATCAGCATGCACCCGCGTCGCTATTCGGATTACGGCATGGCCATGGACGAAGTCGCTCAGGGTCTGCTGGGGCTGCACCGCACCAGCGGTAATGCTCAGTCCATAGCGCCGTCAATATTCCCGGACGTCGACCGGACCGGGTTCTGTTTCGCCAGCCCGATGCGCTACAACAGCGACGCCAGCTACCCGACAGGCAGCCTCTACATTTGTCGCAAGGATGTCTGGAATGCCTGCCCGCTGGACGAGTCCCTGCACTGGGTGGAGTACGAAGACATCGAGCATGCACTACGCGCGTCCCGGGCAGGTATTCCAAACCGTATCAATCCCTTTGGCATCACTCAGTCGGTGACCTCCCGGGCGCTGCTGGGTGGCAAGGGTTCAGTCGAATCGGCTAACGGGCGCCTTGAGGTGTCCGGGCCTTGCTATGTGTCCCTGCTTCAAAAGAAACCTCTTTTCAATCTGTCTGCCGAGGCCGCATTGGCCAGACTGCAACAGTTCGGGGACAAATACCTGGCCAATCCATCGACAGTTGTCATTCCTACCGGTCTCGAGCGCATCTCTGTTCGAGCCTGGGTCGAACTGATTGATCGCGTGGCTCAGCAGTCCAGCTTCAGAAATGATATCGACGCAGTCAGAGAATTTCTCGCCGACTTCGAGAGGCTCATGCTGTTCGACCAATTGACAGAAACCCGTCAGGAATATCTGGTCAATCGCTTCCTCACAGATCCTGTGCTGGCCAAACAGACACTGATCACGCAAAGCTGTGAGGTACGCAATATGTTGCGTCAACGCAGCACGCAGACCTGGTTCGTCCGCCAGCAGGATGACTACTTTCACCACAATCTTCTTTCGCTCCCCGGCATTCTGATTTCTGCGATTCGTGTGTACAGAAATAACGGAAAAATCTTCTATTTCGAAAGCCTGTGGGCTGCCGTGAGGGCGGTCTACAACTCCACACCTTTCAAGTCCTACATCCAGGGGGCGAAGTGAAGGTATTCGTCGTTTCCCATCTGAGCCCCAGCCCCTCCAGTCATCAGTTGATCTGTCAGCTGGCGCACATTCAGCACGAGCACAGAAAGACCGTTCCCGTGCTTGTGATTGATGACCGCTACAACCTGACCGAACTACCCGTCAGCGATCTGCCGGCGGAACATGCCCAGTTCAGCCTGGAAGACTTTCTTCACGACAATGGTCTGAGCGGCATTGTGGCGAACAGAATTGCCCAGCATATGGATAAAGTCGAAAGCGACTGGGTGCTGATTGATTTTGGCCAGCATGACTCGGCTACCTGCATGGACTTCATCCAGAAAATTGCTCGTTACAACTATCTGAGCGCCAGGCTGCGAAAGCGAAACCTCGTGATCATGGTGCCCGCCATGCATCTAGGCATTTATTCGCGAACCCTCAATGCGTCGTTCAATAATTTACCGGCAAGCACAACCGCCTCAGCCCGTTCTGTTCAGATTAGAAGGCTATTCATGGTCACTCGTCTTGAGAGAGTACTGATAAGTCTTCCATTGCTGGCGGGCATCCTGCGTCGAATACGGCGTGTTGTTCTGCGCGTCTTTCGGCGTGTTGCAAGATCCCATTGACCGATCTGCCGCTAGCCGTTGGTAGCAGGCGCTTCTCATTACAAGGTTAAACACATGCCTCATCTTGTGGCCGTCGATTCCAGAAAAATCAGCGTGGTTATTCAGGGCCCCCTGTATCGCAACCTGAGTTCCAAACGAAACATCTTCGCTTGCATCGCGTCGATCCGGACGCACTTGCCGGATGCCGAAATCATCGTTTCGACCTGGCGTCATGAAGATACGTCCGATGTGAAGGCGGACCAGATCGTCATGTCGGATGATCCGGGTGCCTTCGTCGATGATGCCGGTAATCAGATCAACATCAATCGCATGCTGCGATCGACGTTATGCGGTATTCAAAGCGCTTCAAGACCCTATGTCATGAAAATGCGCGCCGACCACAATCTGACCAGCGCGTCACTGGCTGTCATAGGCCAGTCTGATGATACCGAGCCGGGCGAGACCCAACTGTTCGACACACCCATCACTACCACGACGCTTTATATTCGCGACCCTGAACGGTTGCCGATGTTGTTCCACATATCGGATCTCGTTCAATTCGGCACGCGCGACGCGATGCTCGCCATGTGGGAGCAACCCCTGTTCGAAAGGCACGCGCTTTTCAACGACCGGCCGTCTCGCAACCCGTTTGGCAACTTCATTGGCTACACATCCGCGCGGCTAGTCAGCGAGCAGGCACTGATGCTGGGTGTCATGCACAGGAAGGGCATCAACGCCCGGCTTGCGCGACCCTGCGAGGTAGGGCTGAGCAACCTGAAATTATGGGACAACGTCTTGAGACGCAACTTCAGAGTGCTGAACCACTGCGAGGCTGGCGTCGACTTCCCTGAACGCTTTCTGACCAGCCGCCGCGTGCTGACGACGCTCTACAAAGCCTCTGCGATAGAGCAATTGCAAAGGCTCGACCCGAAGGGCTACAGGCTGAGAATTGCGCGCATCTGGCTCAATCAATACCTGCTGACCTGCCTGCGCCCCGGCTGGTGGGTGTCCTTTGCGACCATCGTACTGTTCAGCACCTCACCGACCCTTGCCAAGCGCATCCGCTCGTACTGGCGCACGCTCAGGAAGGTAGCGCATGCGGAGTCTTATCGGGTTTGAGGGCTGGGCGTGTGTAGGTATCGAAATACGTCACGCGTTACGCAAGCGTTCATCCAGCATATCCAGCAAAGCTTGCTGACTCATCGAAGCCTGCTTTGCATAGCACGAGACCAGCAGCTCAAGCGGATGAATTCCGATCCTGGTCGCGAGCTGGTCCAGCTTCTCAAGCGTCGGGCTCTTCAACCCGCGTTCGATCTCGGATAGATACGTCCTGCCACTGACCCCAACAAAATCCTCTTGCGTGAGACCCTTCGCTTCGCGCGCTTCTTTCAGTGCCGCTCCGATTGCGTTGCTCAGATCCATTGCGCTGCTGTCGCGATTTTCGATCATGGGCGAGCCATCGATTCCAGCTTACTGAGCAACGCATATGGATCAGCCCCGATCCCCCGGCAGACATCCATGAACTCAATGACATCGAGCCTGCGCTCGGCATTCTCTGTCTTCGAGATAAACGACTGCGGTCGCCCTAGCCTGACGGCTAATTCTTTTTGCGTCATACCGGCTGCGTTGCGCGCTTCCAGCAAAAGATCAAGCAACACCTGATAGCGAGCGTTATGGATGGTTTTCACTTGGGCACGCCGTCTGAATAGTCCGGCTACCTAAATAAACCTGATTTGGGATTATCCCAAAATAGGTTTTTCGATTAAGATATGTACCTCAAGGATGTACGCACACGTTCACGGAGGTCTTATGAAAATCAGAAAACCCCAGTTGCTGCGCCGTAGGCGTCTTTACCTTGGCTTGTCGCTTACGCGAAACCTATGTCCACAATGTCGTGCGCTAAAGCAACGCTCTAAGGCCATCTCATCCGCCCCGGTACCTGATGTCATGACCCAGCGCCAAATCGTCAGCGCAATGTATGCCTATCTCATGACCAGCTGGGAAGAACTGCCCGAACAGAACAAGCGTGCGCTTGGCTTCGATTCAATCGTGGGCGGTGAAGAGGAAGAGGCAGCGCTGAATCGATTGGCAACGCTGTTTATGGAGTATGCGGATGTTTCCCTGCGCAGGGCGCTGGTGGCGCGGCGGAGGCGTTTGGGGGAGTGAAAGTGATTGAGCGCCGAACGCGACATCTCAAAGAGTTATTCTCGAACCTGAGGGACTGGTCGGCCAGCAATCTCAAATACCCGCGCTTCTGTGCACCGCATTACCCGGATCTTCGATTTGGTCAGCGAGCTGATGACCAAACTGAACAGCGCCGTAGAACGCGATAGCTATGCCTGGCAGACTGCTTTGCTCTGCTGCAGCACGCTGGGGCAAAACGTCACGAACCTACCAGTTGAAATGAGCGTTGTCTTCGCAGTGGACTGCTATTTTGATAGTCAAAACACAGAGTAGATGAGACCTAGGGTGCGGCTATCTCTGGACTGAGATTGCTGGCAGTCAACCGCTTTAACGCAATGCCGAGAGCTTGATCATCGAACAGCCTGCTTTTCCGAGCCGCCGCACCTGCGCCTCCATCCCAATGTTTCAATGCTTCACGCACTGCCGGAACCGTTGGAGAAACTCCCGACTTACTCAATAACCAGTCAACCGTCGCCAACAGCTCCATGCCGAAAGGCGACTCAAAGCCGTCAATCAGCTCTGCGGTGCGCTCCAGAGCTTGGGAATATTCCTTGGCCTCTGTTTTCAGATAGGTTTGCAGAAAAGCCTTACGGCCCTCGTCAAACCAGATCACGTCGTTAATACCTGCGTCGCTGATGCGTTTATCGCAATGCAGGTAGCTGCCATCGAGATTGTCGAGCAGATGCTCAAGGCGATTGGCGTATGGCCCATATTTGTGGGCTACAAATTTGAGATCCAAGGGGTTCTTTGCGCTTGGCAATTGTTCTATCGAACGCTCCAGAAACCAAGCGAGCTTCTGAATCTCAAGCAGGCTACATTCCATGCCCAAAACCCAGTAACGCCGAACGAGTTCGGCGATGAGTGCACGTGCAGGCGTCAGCTTCTCGACACCGCTGCGCTTCGCGACATTCAGATATTGATCGGTGGGTTCAAAGACAAGTACATCGACATCCAGATCACTCAAGACATCAACAATCTGCTCACGGACCTCTACCCATTTCAAACCGCCATTACCAGCACCGAGAGGTGGAACTGCTACGGATTTGACTTGGTTATCGATCAAAAAGCGGCGCAGGTCCCGTAAGCCTTCAGTTATCCATGCCATCTGCGAGGGGGAACGCCAGTGACGCTTGGTAGGAAAATTCACTATCCAGCGCGGCCCGTCCAGTTCGTTGACTGCCGTTACGTGAACCTTTCCGGTCTCTACCTCACCAGCCTTGCACGCCGCCGAATAGAGGCGGTAGTTTTCGGTGAAGCGCTCCTTGAACATCAGTGCAATGCCTTTTCCCATCACGCCTACCGTGTTCACCGTGTTCACGAGAGCTTCGGTATCTGCTTCCAGCAGATTGCCTTGGGTGAATCTGATCATTGGAAATACCATCCCGGGCGCGCGTGGACAGGCAAGGTCAGACCTCTGGCGGCAACGTCTTGCTCAATACGTTCTTTCGTTGCATCGTCGTAGCACATGATGCCAAGGAGTCCTGTGATCGGTAGGTGATGGTGAATGAGCGCTTCGGCCTGATAACGCTCCATCCTACGTGGATCATCAGCATCGCGCTTGAAATCGCGTCGCTGGATTATAGACCAGTCGACCCGGTCAAGATCTGCCAGATCGCTGTAGTAGTCGGTCCAGTCGGGATAGGCATGTGCGTTGGTGAAGACGAAAGCGAGACCGAGATGTTCGGCGCGGGGAAGGCTTGAGACCAGAATCACTATTTCTTCATTGCTACGCTGCTGAACGCTCCACCCGGACTGGATGTTTTTCATCATCACAGAGAAAGGTGTGAAGTAGAACGGCACGTAGTCAGACAATACGCCCCCGGGAGCAATGGGAACAACGCGGTTGCGGCGTTTGTCGATCAGGTCGGTGTTGCCGATGTTCACATAATACGGTGCCTGCACGTCGGAGCTGGCGCAATGTAGGCCGTTATCCAGAATCCAGGGCAGATTATCGCGATGGACGATCCGCCAAATCAGAGCCTTTGCTGGATTCAGACTGCGATAAATCATCTAAGAAACATTCCCCTGTTCACCCCGAGCTGCACATTAAAACCAGCGTCGCGCATTTTAGCCCCGCAGAACGCCTCAATCTCGGCATTCGAAACAAAAAACTTGAAGAAATCTTGAGGGGAAACAATATTGGGCGATAGGCACTCTGCCATGCAGACGCTTTTACATTCGGCATCATGATAGTCCCTCACATTCATGACGGCCCAATTGATAGCTTCGAAACCTTCGGCATAGTCGGGTAGCTGAATGGCATGATCAGCTTGGGGGTGTTGGGGGATGATCTTCCAGCGGTTTTTGAGCGCGAAGTTTCGATGAATCGTGATCACGGCAAATTGGAGGTCAAGCCTGCTGCGCTGGACGCTTCCTTGTGCTGGCGGAGATTCATGTTGCTTAAGATAGCGAATATTCACTGTCCACCCGCAGGAAGAAAGCAGCAGACATTAAAAAGCCGGCTTGTGGCCGGCTTCTCGTAGGCGGTTCTGATCTATTTTTGATAGACCGCAATCGCCTTCAACAGATGCGCCTCTTGAAGAAGCGCGAATAGGCAACAGGGCAAACGGATCACATGCCCCGTTCAAACACCGCATCGCATGACTGCGTCAGGTGTTCTGGATGGCGAACAGGATACTGAACTTCGCCTTCCATGCCCAGCCCGAATGCCTTTCAGCCGCAAACACCTCATAACAGCAGCATGGCATTGCGTCGGCTGTTCAGTGTCGACCACCAGAATATCCAGCCCAGAATCCTTATTTTTTCCCGGTCGATGTCTTCGGCGCTGAACAGTTCGTCCGGGTATTCGGCGTCGTTGTGGCTGCGCAGGCGCAGGCCACCGTTGGGCAGGCGGTAGAGGTAGCGGACGCGCAGGATGCCGCCGTGTTCCAGGGCGTAGATTTCGCCGTCGATGACCTGGGTCAGTTCGCGGTCGACGCCGAGGATCGAGCCGTCCTGGATCTTGTCGGCCATGCTGTTGCCGACCATGGCGACGCACATGCAGTTTTTCGGGTCGATGCCCATGTTCTGCAGGACTTGCAGGGGCAGGCGGATTTTCTGTCCGGGGGCTTCGGCGAGGACGGTCTTGCCGACGCCGTGGGTGGATTCGGCTTCCATGAAGATCTGGATTTCCACGTCGCCGCGCGACACGTTTCTGGCCTGATGAATGATGACGCGGGTATCGCCGCCAGTGTTTTCATTGGCGCATTCGTTAGGGTGTTTGGGGCCTTCGCCGGTGCGCAGCCAGCGGGCGTTGACGGTCAACAGTTCAGCCACCTCGTCAATCCGCGCCATGGGCACGCCGCGCTTGAACCAGTTATTGACGTGTTGCGGCGTGATTTTGCGGTTGGCGGCAAAATCAGTCGCTGTGAGATGGCACTCCCGAAGGAGGATGCGGAGTCGATCACCTGATGTATTCATAGTGTCGAAGTCTACGGGCGTCGCCGGGGCGTTTAAATGAACGAGGTGTTGACGTCGACGTTATCCCAGGGTGGGCGTGGCTATCCGGACTACGGATGGAATGAATGTCGTGTAGGTGGATTCCGTAATAGCGCTTTTGGCGCTAAACGAGGTATCGCGCGTTTACCCCCGCTATACGGGCATTAACGAACTGTTCATTGAATGTCTAAAAGCCGGGCGCATTTTTAAACGTGCGTGCTGCAAAAAAGATGGATTGTGTTTCGGCGAGCGAGGTGTGCGGGGAGGTGCAGCGAGGAGGGGGGACGCGTGTTTCAGGGCACGGGTGTGGCGTGCCCTGAAACGCCAATCGATGATCAGCCTTTGTAAGCTGCAACCGATTTGGTGATCTCGGCACGGGCAGCGTCAGCATTGCCCCAACCTTCGATCTTCACCCATTTGCCTTTTTCGAGATCCTTGTAGTTCTCGAAGAAGTGCTTGATCTGCTCGAGCAGCAGCGGCGGCAGGTCGGTGTACTCTTTCACATCGACGTACAGCTGGGACAGCTTGTCGTGTGGCACTGCGATAACTTTGGCATCGCCGCCGCCGTCGTCAGTCATGTGCAGGATGCCGACCGGGCGTGCGCGGATAACCGAACCTGGGGTAACCGGGTATGGGGTTACCACCAGCACGTCCAGCGGGTCGCCGTCGTCAGCCAGGGTGTTGGGGATGAAACCGTAGTTGGCCGGGTAGAACATTGGGGTGGCCATGAAACGGTCAACGAACAGGCAATCGGAATCTTTGTCGATTTCGTATTTGATCGGCGCGTGGTTGGCCGGGATTTCGATGGCGACGTAGATGTCGTTCGGCAGGTCTTTACCAGCCGGAATCTTGCTGTAGCTCATTGGGCATTGCCCCCCTGGTTGAACAGACAGATTGTGGCGCGAACCGCCATAAAGTGGTCCGGATTATAGGCATATTCTGTTTTGGTTGCCACGCATGGCCTTGACGGCCGTCAGCTGTCCCGGTAAGCCGGGTCCTGTTGGCGCAGCAGGTCGAGCCGCGCCAGGGTGTCCTGGCGGTAGAACGCTTTCAGTTGTTCGTAGACTGCCGGGTAACTGCCGTGCAGCAGGTCGGGCGCGCTGAAGAAGTATTCGCTGGTCACGGCGAAAAACTCGGCCGGGTCTTCGGCGGCGTAGGGATCGATGGCGGGTTCGGCGTCGGGGTTATGGTCCAGTTGCCGGTTGAGATCATCGAACGCGCTTTGCATGACGCGAGCCCATTCGGTCACCTGCATGTCGCTGTGCAGCGGCGGCAGGCCATTGGCGTCGCCGTTGAGCATGTCTAGCTTGTGCGCCAGTTCATGGATCACCAGGTTGTAGCCTTCCCAGCCGCCGCTGCTCAATACGCCGGGCCAGGCCAGAATCACCGGGCCCTGCAGCCAGGCTTCGCCGCTGTGCTCGCCATCCCACTCGTGTTCGACGCCGCTGGCATCGCGATGGCGCTGCGGGCTGACGAAGTCGTCGGGGTACAACACGATTTCATGAAAACCCTGATACCAGTTCAGTTCGCCGAGGTTCAGCAGCGGTAGCTGCGCCTGGGCGGCGAGGAACAGCCGCTGCTCGTCATCCAGATCAACGCCCGGCAGCGCGCTGAGGTGTTTGTCATGCAGAAACAGCACGCAGGCGTCACGCAGTTGCGCATGTTGCCCACTGCTCAGGCCATCGAGGATCGGCAGACGTGCGCAGACGTTCTGCCATAGCTCTTCAGCAACCGGGTGTCGGGCCAGCGTGCGCTGCCTGCGCCAGTGGCTGAATGACCACATGATTCAGCGCGCGTCGACCGGACGCGCGGTGCGGCTGCGCACCACGCCGATGACCATAGGCACCAGTGAAAGTAGGATGATTGCCAGTACCAGAAAGGTCAGGTTGTGCTTGATGAATGGCACGTTGCCGAAGAAGAAGCCCAGTGTCACCAGGCTGCCGACCCACAGCACCGAGCCCAGCACGCTGAAGCCCACGAAGCGCGGATATGACATTCTGCCGACACCCGCGACGAAGGGCGCAAAGGTGCGGATGATCGGCAGGAAGCGCGCCAGCGTGACGGTCTTGCCGCCGTGGCGTGCGTAGAAATCCTGAGTGCGCAGCAGGTAGTCGCGGCGGAAGATTCGCGATGACGAGTTGCTGAACAGTTTTTCGCCAACCGTGCGGCCGATCACGTAGTTGGTGCTGTCGCCCAGAATCGCTGCGAGCATCAACAACCCTGCCAGCAGGACCGGGTCCATGCCGCCACCGGCAGCCACGGCGCCGGCGATGAAAAGCAGCGAGTCACCCGGCAGGAAGGGCATGATCACCAGTCCGGTCTCGCAGAAAATCACCAGAAACAGGATCGCGTAGACCCATGTGCCGTAGTTGGTCACCAACAGGTCAAGGTAAACGTCGAGATGCAGAATAAGGTCGAGCGGGTTGAATTCCATTAAGGCACCTGAGGCGAGAACCCTGTCCGGGGTCGCATGCGGAAGAAACGACTGCGCGGCATTATAGAAGCAGAATGCGCAGAAGGGGCTTTGGAATAAGCGGCGGGGTTGAATGGGGCGTGAGCGGTACAGCCTTGAGGAGGGAAGAGCAGTCCGCAGTGTTCATCCGGGCTTATGCCGCAAGCCGGGATGATTACGCGAATCTGCCCGGCGGCTGTGAACGGCATAAGCCAGTGTGGTGCCTAGGCTGTGTACGAAAAGTGGCTGCGCTCGGTGATGCTTCGTTAAAAACAGGCTCGGATGCGAGTCCAATCGGAATGCTCATTTACAACACGTAGAGTCGAACGCGACCCCGGCCGTTCCTCGCCTGTTTTTGCCTCGCCTGACCTTCGCTCGCCGACTTTTCGTACAGAGCCTAGTGTGGCGCGGCAGGGCCGTCGAGCAGGAAGTTGCCGATGGGTTTGTCTGAATGATCGTCAGCGCCGTCTGATTCCAGAGTCTGCAGTTCCGCCTCGTCTTTCAGGTTGACCCCGGAAATCTGCCGCCTGCAGGCCTCGCGCATCAGGTACAGCAGCCGATGAGCGGCCATGCCGTAGCTCAAGCCTTCCAGGCGAACATTGGAAATACAGTTGCGGTGCGCATCGTTCAGCCCGACCTTCGGCGCGTAGGTGAAGTACAGGCCCAGACTGTCCGGGGAGCTGAGGCCGGGGCGCTCGCCGATCAGAATGACCACCATCTTCGCACCGAGCAGTTCGCCGACCTCATCGGCCACGGCCACGCGGCCCTGTTCGACCATGATCACTGGCGACAGCGACCAGCCCTCTGCACTGGCCTGTTCTTCCAGGCGAATGAGGAAAGGCACCGCGTGCCGATGCACCGCCAGGGCGGACAGACCGTCGGCGACCACTACCGCCAGATCGAGGCCGCCCGGATGAGCCGCAGCATAGTCGCGCAACGTCTGCGCTGATTCATCATTCAGGCGACGGCCCAGGTCCGGGCGCTGCAGGTAGCTGTCCCGGTCGGCGGCGGCGCTGTGCAGCAGCAGGGTTTCACGACCCTTTTCCGTCAGTTGTGCGCTGATCGCGGCATGGTCGAAGGCCAGATGCACTGCGTCGCGTGCCTGCGCATGGGCGGCTTGAAAGTCCAGCTGCGCAGAGGTCGGCAGGCTGGTGCCGGTACGCCCCAGCGCAATGCGCGCAGGGGTCAGGCGGCGCAGTTCCAGCCATGGATTGGCGGGGGCGGCGCTGTCTTGTAGTTCGTTCATCGGCTCGTCACTCATGCTAGATGCGCCAGCGCCTGACGGAAGGCAGGCGGCAGGCTGTCGCCGAAGCGCACACGGCCGTCGGCCTGGGTGAAGATGCCCATTTTCTCCAGCCAGGCTTCGTATTCCGGCGCAGGACGCAGGCCCAGGCTTTGCCTGGCGTACAGCGCGTCGTGGAACGAGGTGGTCTGGTAGTTGAGCATGATGTCGTCGGAGCCGGGGATGCCCATGATGAAGTTGATCCCCGCGACGCCCAGCAGGGTCAGCAGGGTGTCCATGTCGTCCTGATCGGCCTCTGCGTGGTTGGTGTAGCAGATGTCACAGCCCATCGGCACGCCCAGCAGCTTGCCGCAGAAGTGATCCTCCAGACCGGCACGGATGATCTGTTTGCCGTTGTACAGGTACTCGGGGCCGATGAAGCCGACCACGGTGTTGACCAGAAACGGGTTGAAATGCCGGGCGACGGCGTAGGCGCGGGTCTCGCAGGTCTGCTGGTCGACGCCATGATGCGCGTTGGCCGACAGCGCGCTGCCTTGCCCGGTCTCGAAATACATCAGGTTTTGCCCGAGGGTGCCGCGGTTCAGGCTCAGACCCGCCTCATAGCCTTCCTGCAACAGCTTGAGGCTGATGCCGAAGCTGGCGTTGGCGGCCTCAGTGCCGGTGATCGACTGAAACACCAGATCGACCGGCACGCCACGGTTGATCACCTCAATGGAGGTGGTGACGTGGGTCAGCACGCAGGACTGGGTCGGGATTTCATAGCGCTGGACAATGGCGTCGAGCATTTCCAGCAAGGCGACGATGGACGAGGTGCTGTCGGTGGCCGGGTTGATGCCGATCATGGCATCGCCATTGCCATACAGCAGACCGTCGAGCACGCTGGCGGCAATGCCGGACGGGTCGTCTGTGGGGTGATTGGGTTGCAGGCGTGTCGACAGCCGGCCGCGCAGGCCCATGGTGTTACGGAAGCGCGTCACTACACGGATTTTCTGCGCCACCAGCACCAGATCCTGCACGCGCATGATCTTTGAAACGGCTGCGGCCATTTCCGGGGTCAGGCCGGGTGCCAGCGCGCGGAGACTGGTTTCGTCGGCCTTGTCGCTGAGCAGCCAGTCGCGAAAGCCGCCGACTGTCAGATGACTGACCGGGGCGAACGCCAGTTTGTCGTGGGTGTCGATGATCAGCCGGGTGACTTCGTCCTGTTCGTAAGGGATCAGGGCCTCTTCAAGAAAGTGCTTGAGCGGAATGTTCGCCAGCGCCATCTGCGCAGCGACTCGCTCGCCGTCATTCTGCGCCGCGACTTCGGCCAGATAATCACCGGAGCGCGCAGGACTGGCCTTGGCCATGACTTCTTTGAGGCTGTCGAAGCGGTACGTCTGCGCACCGACAGAATGGGAAAAGCTCGCCATACAGATTCTCCATGACGTCGCGCTGCTTGCGTCGGACGTAGTCTTTCGCTGAACCGGGTACGTCCCGGTTCAAACGACTGTGGGACGCGATGCAAGCAATTAATACTCCATCCTGACCGGGAGTGCGAGTTTGCAACTATGAGCGGAGGATTCAGAGCAAAGATGCATCACGCCAGGGCGGTGGGCCAATGCGCGATGCACAGGGTTGGTGCGCGATGTTTTTGAGATGACTATCGCGCTGACACCGCGCCTTCAGGATCGGACGCAGAGCGTCCAGAAAGGCATTCCCACGCGGAGCATGGGAACGATGAACATCTTGAGACGACTATCGTGCCAATGCTCCGCGTGGGCATTCAGTTCGTGACGCTCTGCGTCACAAGCTCGCGCTGACACCGCGCCTTCAGGATCGGACGCAGAGCGTCCAGAAAGGCATCCCCACGCAGTGCGCGGGGACGATCGTTGCGGTGCGGGTGCTAGAAGAAACCCAGCGGGTTGGTGTCGTAGCTCACCAGCAGGTTTTTGGTCTGCTGATAATGCTCAAGCGCGATTTTGTGGGTTTCGCGGCCGACGCCGGATTTCTTGTAGCCACCGAACGCGGCGTGTGCCGGGTACAGGTGGTAGCAGTTGGTCCACACGCGTCCGGCCTTGATCGCCCGGCCCACGCGGTAGGCGCGGTTGATGTCGCGGGTCCACAGACCTGCGCCCAGACCAAACTCGGTATCGTTGGCGATGGCCACGGCTTCGGCTTCGTCCTTGAAGGTCGTGACGCTGACCACAGGGCCGAAGATCTCTTCCTGGAACACGCGCATTTTGTTGTTGCCTTTGAGCAGCGTCGGCTGGATGTAGTAGCCGGTGGACAGGTTGCCCTCCAGCTTTTCCACTTTGCCGCCGGTCAACAGTTCGGCGCCTTCGCCCTTGGCGATGTCCAGGTACGAAAGAATCTTGTCGAATTGTTGCTCGGATGCCTGGGCGCCGACCATGGTGTCGGTGTCCAGCGGGTCGCCGCGCTTGATCTTCTCGACCTTGCGCAGCACCGCTTCCATGAACTGCGGATAGATCGACTCCTGCACCAGCGCGCGGGACGGGCAGGTGCAGACTTCCCCCTGATTGAAGAACGCCAGCACCAGGCCTTCAGCGGCCTTGTCGATGAACTCCGGCTCGGCGCTCATGATGTCTTCGAAGAAGATGTTCGGCGACTTGCCGCCCAGTTCCACGGTGGACGGGATGATGTTGTCCGCCGCCAGTTTCATGATGTGCGAGCCGACCGGTGTCGAGCCGGTGAAGGCAATCTTGGCGATGCGTTTGCTGCTGGCCAGCGCTTCACCCGCTTCGCGGCCATAACCCTGCACGATGTTCAGAACGCCGGGAGGCAGCAGGTCGCCGATCAGTTCGATCAGCACGCTGATGCCCAGCGGCGTCTGCTCGGCAGGTTTGAGCACGATGCAATTACCGGCAGCCAGCGCAGGGGCGAGTTTCCAGGCCGCCATCAGGATCGGGAAGTTCCACGGGATGATCTGCCCGACCACGCCCAGCGGCTCATGAATGTGATAGGCCACGGTATTGCCGTCGATTTCGGCGGCGCTGCCTTCCTGCGCACGCAGCACGCCGGCGAAATAGCGGAAATGGTCGGCGGCCAGAGGGATATCGGCGTTGAGGGTTTCGCGGATTGCCTTGCCGTTGTCCCAGGTTTCGGTGATGGCCAGGACTTCCAGATTGGCTTCGATACGATCGGCAATCTTCAGCAGGACCAGCGAGCGGGCCTGCACCGAGGTCGAGCCCCAGGCTGCAGCGGCGGCGTGCGCAGCGTCGAGTGCCTTGTCAATGTCTTCGGCAGTGGAGCGCGGAAACTCTGCGATGGCCTTGCCGGTGACCGGCGATGTGTTGGTGAAATACTGGCCTTTGACCGGCGCGACGAACTCGCCGCCTATGTAGTTACCGTAGCGTTCCTTGAAGTTGACGATGGCGCCTTCGGTACCGGGATGAGCGTAACGCATGGTATGTCTCCTGGTTCTTGTTGTGAGGGAGTCTGAGTCGATTCTGCTTTCGGGTATCTGGCAATGAGCGTTCAAGAATAGGCCATTTGCATTCGGCCGTGGCTAGGACTTTAGGCTTATCTGCCGGGCATTGAAATGGGGCGTGTGCGCAAGACGACGGACAAACTCAGGGTGCCATTTCACCGCCCCTACGTTAACCTGCGTAGATGTTCTGAGAGGTTGGTCATGCATATTCATATCCTTGGTATCTGCGGCACGTTCATGGGGTCTCTGGCGGTGCTCGCCAAAGAGTTGGGGCACCGGGTCACTGGCTCCGACGCCAATGTCTATCCACCGATGAGCACCCAGCTCCAGGCGCAGGGCATCGAGCTGACCCAAGGCTATGATCCCGTGCAACTGATCCCCGCGCCGGACCTGGTGGTAGTCGGCAACGCGCTGTCGCGTGGCAACCCGGCGGTTGAATATGTGCTCAACACAGGTTTGCCGTATGTGTCTGGCCCGCAGTGGCTGGCGGACCATGTGCTGCAAGGCCGCTGGGTACTGGCCGTGGCCGGCACACACGGCAAGACCACCACCAGCAGCATGCTGGCCTGGGTGCTGGAACACGCGGGCATGAGCCCCGGCTTCCTGATCGGAGGCATCCCGCAGAACTTCGCCGTGTCGGCGCGTCTGGGCGAGACCCCGTTCTTTGTGGTCGAGGCCGATGAGTACGACAGCGCGTTCTTCGACAAACGCTCCAAGTTCGTCCACTACCGTCCGCGGACAGCGATCCTCAACAATCTTGAGTTCGATCATGCCGACATCTTCCCCGACCTGCCGGCCATCGAACGTCAGTTTCACCATCTGGTGCGTACCATCCCCAGCGAAGGCCTGGTGATCCATCCGACTACCGAGCCGGCGCTGTCGCGGGTCATCGAGATGGGCTGCTGGACGCCGGTACAGACCACGGGCCAGAACGGTCAGTGGCAGGCACGACTGTTGAGCGAAGACGGCTCGCGCTTTGAAGTACTGTTCGAAGGCGAGCTTCAAGGCTCCGTTGACTGGGACATGACCGGTCAGCACAACGTGGCCAACGCCCTGGCGACGCTGGCAGCCGCTCGCCATGTGGGCGTCGTGCCGTTGCTGGGTGTGCAGGCGCTCAGCGCGTTCAAGAGCGTCAAACGGCGTATGGAAAAGGTCGCCGACGTGCGCGGCATCACTATTTATGATGACTTCGCTCATCATCCCACGGCCATTGCGACCACGCTGGACGGCCTGCGCAAAAAGGTCGGTGATGCATCGATCATTGCAGTCATCGAGCCGCGCTCCAACTCGATGAAGCTTGGCGCGCATCGCGACGGTCTGCGGGAAAGCGTGATTCAGGCGGATCAGGTGGTCTGGTATGCCCCGCCCAATCTGGGCTGGGACCTGGCGGCAACAGTCGCGGGAGGCACTGTGCCTGCATTGGTCTGTGATTCCCTTGAGGCAATCATCGCTCAGGTCAAAAGCCAGGCGCAGCCCGGCACGCACATCGTGATCATGAGCAACGGCGGCTTTGGCGGTCTGCATGGCAAGCTGGCGGAGGCGTTGCAATGAGCGGCCCGGAGCGCGTCACCGTCGCGATGACCGGTGCATCAGGGGCGCAATATGGCCTGCGTTTGCTGGATTGTCTGGTGCGTGAGGACCGGGAAGTACATTTCCTGATCTCCAAGGCGGCGCAACTGGTGATGGCCACCGAGACCGACGTGCGTCTGCCGCCCAAGGCGATGATGATGCAGGCGTTTCTGACGGAGTACACCGGTGCGTCTGCCGGTCAGATTCGCGTCTATGGACGCGATGACTGGATGTCGCCAGTGGCCTCCGGCTCCGGTGCGCCCAGCGCGATGGTGGTGGTGCCGTGTTCCACCGGTTCGCTGTCGGCGATCGCCACCGGGGCCTGCAACAATTTGATCGAGCGCGCCGCTGACGTGACGCTGAAGGAGCGCCGCCAATTGATTCTGGTGCCGCGCGAGGCGCCGTACTCCAGCATTCATCTGGAACACATGCTCAAGCTGTCGAACATGGGCGCAGTGATTTTGCCAGCGTCTCCCGGCTTTTATCACCAGCCGCAGACCATCGACGACCTGGTGGACTTTATTGTCGCGCGGATCCTCAACCTGCTGAATATTCCTCAGGACATGTTGCCGCGCTGGGGCGAGCACCATATTGGCGGCGATGAATAAGCTGCTGATGGTAGCGCTTGCGCTGGCGCTGACCGGCTGCGCGACGGCACGCACGCTCAATGCGGCCAAACCGGGCGCGCCGGTGGTGTATGCCGGTACGCGCTTGAATATGTACGCGCTGCAAGGTGGTTGCTGTGCCGCCGACCGATTCGGCGCAGAAGCTCCCAGCTACCCGGGCCTGGACCTGCCGGGCAGTGCGCTGCTCGACACCCTGCTGCTGCCACTGTCATTGCTGACGGCAGCGGGGCTAGGGGTTCAGGCTACGGGTGGGCTTTAGTGTGACGCAGATCATTCCCACCGCGTGGGAATGCATTTCGTGACGCTCCGCGTCACAGCTACATGCTGTATCGGGCTGGACAGAAATCTTGGTGGGAGTGAGCTTGCTCACGAAGACTTTGGTCCAAACGCCATATTTCCGGGGGCTGCACCGGCCTCTTCGCGAGCAAGCTCGCTCCCACAGGTCTGCGTCCAGTTCATCCACTATGCGCAGCCTCACTGGCGCAACACGAACTGCCCGACAAAGCGCCC